>JBMYUJ010000011.1:24740-58606 GCA_049605255.1 Magnetospiraceae bacterium | reverse complement strand
TTGCACGAACGGCATCTTTGCGTGGATACCACCGCCGCTGGCGGCAACGCCAGCTTGCTGGCGGGGAAATAGCGGGATCAGGGCGCCGCTTTCGACCCGGCGAAATTCAGCATCCACGGTACGCCATAGCGGTCGACAAAACTGGTGAAACAATCGGCCCAAAAAGTTTCGCAAGGGGGCATGGTGACCGCCTTTGCGTCTTTTGCCAAGGCGGCGAATATCCGGTCGAATTCCGCCTGGGAGTTCGGCGCGACGGACACGGAAAACCCTTGCGGTTGCAGATACCGCTCTGCGGGGGCATCGGAGGCCATGACCAAAGTGTCACCGATCCGGATGCTCATATGCATCATTAAATCGTCTCCCCCCGGCATCCGGTCCGCCGGGTTCGGCACCTCATCATTGCGAGCCTTGAACATGACCTCACCCCCCAGCGTCTCGGCATATCCCGTCATGGCTTCCAGACAATTTCCGTTAAAGAATAGGTAGATTTCCGGTTTCATTCTATAAAACCTTCCAAAATTACAACGTCTTTGCCAACTCTACCAACTGGTCGGCAGCTTTATTCCAGCCTTCGTGAAAGCCCATGGTCTCATGTTCTTGACGGCATTCCGCGGTCCAATGTCTGGCCGTCGCGGTATAAGCCGTGCCGCCATCCTCGGCGTCGCTGAACTGGACATCCGCGACCATGAACGGTCGGCCCGCCGGGCGCCAGCCCGGTTGAAACGCGTCTGTAAAAACTAACCGTTGAAACTCCAAAATCTCCAGAAATACGCCTTTGTTTGGAAATTGTTCCCCATCCGGGCCGTTCATCAGGGTGAAAAATTCACCGCCAGGGCGCAGATCGATGCGTGTTTCCGAAACGAACCAGGGTTTCGGACAAAACCATTTATTCAGGAGGTCGGGTTCAACCCAACAGCGCCAGAGATGTTCACGCGGTGCATCCAGGGTCCGCGAAAGCGCCAGGTCGTGGGTCGCGTCGGCCATCACACTATCCTTTGTTGATCAAGGTGCCCAAACGGCGTAACGCGAATTGATAGCCTTCGGTTCCCAAACCCGCGATCACGCCGTCCGCCCGGAGGGACACATAGGAATGGTGGCGGAAGGCCTCGCGCTTGTGGATGTTGGAGATATGCACCTCGATCACCGGAAATGTGCAGGCATTCAGCGCATCCAGGATGGCGACTGAGGTATGGGTATAGGCGCCGGGATTAATGATGATCCCAACGGCTTCTTCCCGGGCGGCGTGGATCCAATCAATCAATTCATGTTCCGCATTGCTTTGATGGAACTTTAGTTGCAGGCCCAACTCTGGCGCCAATTGGCGGCAGGTCACCTCCACGTCGGCCAGGGTTTCATGGCCGTAGATTTCCGGTTCACGCTTGCCCAAGAGGTTCAGGTTGGGTCCGTTCAGGACATATATAATTTTTGCCATGGGGCGCTCCCGCTCGATCATCGTTAGAACAGCAGCATATTCCCTTGCGCGCGCAAATGAAACGGGCCTGAAAAACAGCCTCTGTTAATGTGTGGAAACGAAAGAAACGCCGCCGCCACGCCGGGTTGTTGCGTTCATTGCCGCGCGGGCCAATTTGAAAAGCTTTTCTCCCTCCGTCCCATCCTGCGGATAGATGGCGACCCCGAGGCTGAGCCCCATTTGACGCGAAAAGGAACCAAAATTCACCGGGGTATCCGCCAGGCTGACGATGCGGTCGCACAGGCCGCGCAACCCATCAAGCTCTGGCGCGGCCTCTCCCAGGACGGCAAATTGATCCTGCGCCAAGCAGAACACAAAATCCGCCGTCCGCGCAGTTTTTTTCAGGCGCTCGGAAATCTCGCGCATCACCCGATCCCCGGCAGTTTTTCCGAGGGTTTTCACCACGTCGTCGAATTGGTTCAGGGTGCCCACCAAAACGAAAAACCGCTCTCCGCGCCGCTCCGCATTGGCCACGAGATGATCGAGCTGCATCTGAAAGAATTTGCCATTGCCAAGGCCGGTGAGGGAATCCACAAGCTGATTGCGCTGAATTTCCGCCCGTTCCTGTTCGCGCTGTTCGTTTTGCGCATGTTTGACGATGGCGTTCTTCACCGCGTTATAGAGGCCCTCCGGTGTATAATCCCGCTTCGGCACATATTCGTAGATGCCCCGTTTCATGGCCTTGACGGCTACGGACTCGCTGCCTTCACCGGTCATCATCACCACGGAAACCGGCAGGTCTTCCGATCCCTCGGTCAGAAGATCCAGGAACAATAGCCCATCGAAATCCGGTAGCCGGTAGTCCAAGACCAGGCAGTCATAGGTTTTCGATTTCAGAATATCCAAGGCTGATTTGGCATCCTTGGCAGCGTCGATGATCATGTTTTCGCCCTCGGCGCAGCGCCGAAGGGCGCGCACCGCCATTTCACGATCTACATCGTCATCGTCAACTATTAGGACGCTTGTCATAAAAATTTCCAAAAAAGCGATGCAGTTAGCTTCTATTGAGGCAATGTAGGGGACCGGATGGGCAAGGCCAAGACATCGCATGTTAAAAAAGATATTTTTTTTAACCTTTCAAAGCAGCGCCATGGCGGCTTTTTGCGGATTTTTTCTTTTTCCAGCGACACCCGGTTAGTTCGCGCCGGCCGATGGTTTGGAAAGAATCCATAGAATATTTCTTATACCCCACGGTATCCGAAGGTGATTCAAGATATCTTATTCTGGTCGCGTCGTGCCAGGCGCGGTATCCGAATGCCACCGGAGCGGGCAGAAAAGCCACATTTTGCCCGAGATTACGACTTTAGTAGGAAAATTTCCCGCATCTCCCTCTCATCGACTAGGCAAGCTTCTTCACCCCATGGTATAAATGATAATAATAGTCAATAACCCTATTCGTTGGCTGGCTATAGGATTGTTTGCCCCGCGTTCTTCCCTCTCGGAGTTCTTCGCCTACTATAATAACGGATTTGTAAAAACGTTATTCCGTTCACGCCATCACTCTGCAAGCCGAAACCAACATTTATGACGAATACCCATTATCTTGAATCGGAATTAGAGGACTTGATTCGCGCGGATCCGGCGATGTGGCACTTTATCCAAGAGGCCTCGCTGGATGGGGTCTGGTACTGGGATTTGGAAAGGCCGGAACATGAATGGATGAGCCCGGATTTCTGGCGCTTGTTCGGCCACGACCCTGACACCAAAACCCATGACCCTAAGGAATGGCAGGAAATCATTCATCCCGATGATCGGGAAACCGCCATGGAGAATCTGCGGCGCCATTGCGACGATCCCGATTACCCCTATGATCAGATCCTGCGGTATCGGCATACGAACGGGTCCACCATATGGGTGCGCTGTCGAGGGATCGCCGTTCGCAATGCGGCGGGAAAAGCAGTTCGGATGCTGGGGACGCATAGTGATTTGACGACCCTCAAACAGGCCGAGGTTGACGCACAGTTTCACCGCATGTTTTTGCAGGCCCCGATCGCCCTTTTTCTCGTGGGCGCCAAGGGACGCATCAGAGCTGCCAATGACCGGGCGGCGACGTTAACGGGTTATGCTATCGATAGCTTGTGCACCATGTCTGTCGAGCATCTGGTGCCGCGGGAATTCCGGCTCGACCATATTTCGCTGCGGGAAGGATATAAGGGCGAAGAGCGCGTGGCGCGGATCATGGGGGCAAATCGGGACGTGCGCCTGATGCGCCAGGATGAAACCACCTTGCCCGTGGAAATATCGCTTGTTCCGTTCGAAAATGAACGGGAACCCCTGGTGCTGGCCGCCCTGGTGGATATTACCGAGCGACTCCACCATTAGCAACTGTTGGAAGAACGGGCGCGCGAGCTGGAGCGGATCAATCAGGAACTAGAACGTTTCGCCTATATTGCCAGTCATGATTTGAAAGAACCGCTGCGCGGCATCACCATAAATGCCAATTTCCTTCTGCGAGAAGGGCTGAGCGAGGCAGGGGAAAAGCGGGTGGCCCGCATGATGACGCTCTGCGAGCGGATGGAGCAATTGATATCCGATCTTTACATGTTTTCCCGACTTGCCCAGCCCGGCGATCCAGGGGAAATTGTGGATTGCGCGGCGATCATTTCGGATCTGGAGAACACTCTGGCAGAACAGCTTCGGGACTGGAACGGAGAGATCCGGATGGAAACCCCGATACCGCCTGTGGTTGCCAATCCCCTAAAGATGAAGACAGTTTTTCAAAATCTTATCGTCAACGGATTGCGTTACAATGATGCTGACCGAAAAACGGTGGAAATTGGCTTTCTCACCGACGTCACAGTGAAAGGGCGAGCCATGCGCGACGTCTTTTATGTGCGGGATAACGGGATCGGCATCGAAGACCGGTTTCAAGAAACGATTTTCGACATTTTCCGGCGTTTGAACACGGAAAAGGCGTTTGGTGCCGGTACAGGGGCTGGATTGTCTTTCGTCAAAAAAATTGTTGAGGAACACGGCGGCGTCATCCTGGTTGACTCGGCGCCGGGAGTCGGCTCAACATTTTATTTCACCCTTCCATCCAAAGACGAGACCCGCGCAGGCAAGGCATCCGACCTCGGTCCGGATGATGGTGACGAACATGCAAAGTAATACGATCCTCGTCGTTGAGGACAATGATGACGATTTCGAAGCCTGCCAAGTGGGCCTCTCCATCAACAACAATTTGGTCAACCCCCTGATCCGTTGTGAAACAGGGCAGGAGGCATTGGATTACCTTTTAGGGGAGGGGCTATATGCCCCGCCGAACCGACCACCGCTACCTGGGTTGATTTTGTTGGATTTGAACCTGCCGGGGATTGATGGGCGCGAGGTTTTGGCACGGATCAAGTCAAACCCGGAGTTGCGCAAAATCGCCGTCGTGGTCATGACCACCTCGCGCAGCGATATTGATGTGAAGGAATGCTACGACGCGGGCGCCAACAGCTATGTGGTCAAGCCGGTGGATATCCAGAAATTTTTCGAAGCCATCGCGCGCCTGAAAGAATATTGGTTCGAACTGGTTTTGCTGCCTGAGAATCAATGAAGCACGTTCTGCTGATCGACGATAGCGAAGACGATCGCGAACTGGTGATGGACCTGTTGCAGGGGGTAAACGGTGGCATCACGGTTTCCGCCGTGGGCACCGGGGCAGAGGGCCTGGCGCAGATCGCCACCCAGGCCCCCGATTGCGTGGTGATTGATTTTCGGCTGGAAACAGAGAGCGGATTTGATGTGTTGGATCGGGTCAAATCCGTCATGCCTTATTGTCCGGTGATTATCCTGACGGGTCAGGGTTCGGAAAGTGCCGCGGCTCAGTCCTTCAAATCCGGGGCGTCCGACTATCTATCGAAAAGTCATTTGACCGGGGGTGCCTTGCGCCGTGCCATCGAAAACGCCATGCGTCGGGCGGAGCTGGAATCAGCCATTGCCGCGCAAGATGACGAGCGCAAAAAGTTCCTCAGCCATTTGGCACACGACCTGCGGGCGCCCCTGCGGAATATCAACAATCTGTGCGAATTGCTTGCCGAGGACGTGCGATCAGGGGAATCAGAAGACCTGGCCCGACATATCGATTTGATGCTGGCACGCACCCAACGGGCGAACGATTTGATCGATGCGCTAGAATCCTATGCGTTGGTGAGCCAAGAGTCTTCCAACGAAATCGTTTGTCTCACCGATGTGGTGCACGCGGCGAAGGATAATCTGGACTCCGTCGTCCTGCAGACACATGCGCGAATCGAGACCGCGCCTCTGCCGGATATCCGGGGTAGCAAAGCGCAGTTGATTTTGTTGTTTCAAAATCTGATCCAAAACGGCTTGAAATATAATGATCAGGAAGAACCGGTCATCATTATCCGACCGGAAGTATCCCGGCCTGGCCGCATTTTGGTGCGGGTTGAAGACAACGGCCTTGGCATTCCAAAGGAACATTGGAAAACCGTCTTCGAGCCCTTCAAGCGCCTATGGAGCAAAGACCGCTACGAGGGGAGCGGCCTGGGCCTTTCCAGCTGCCAGCGCATCGTTGAACGCCATGGTGGTCAAATCTGGTGTACTTCCGCCATGGGCGTTGGCAGTCAATTTTTCGTGGATTTGCCAGAGGCCCCGTGAGTTGCGCTTGCGGGCACGATGCGCTCCGCCGGGAACTGAATGGTAACCTCCGTTCCCTTGCCCACGTCGCTGGCGATGCGAAATCGACCTTGATGGAGTTCCGTAAGGTTCTTGATCAAATGCAAGCCGAGACCCCAACCTTCCTGTTCGGATACTTGGAACGAGTTGACCCTTTCAAACGGGCTCATGATCCTTTCGATATCCGCCGGTTCGATGCCGATTCCCTGATCGATGACTGCAACCTCGATGCCCGCCGCCGAAATGTACCGTGTGCGTACCGTAATCGTTGAGTGTTCCGGCGAAAATTTCACGGCGTTCGACAGGATATTGTTGAAGATTTGCAGGCAGGCCCGGAAATCACCATTCAGCATGGGCAGGCCATTGGCCCGTTCGATCAGAATTTTTTGGCTCTTTTTACGCGCCATCACCTCGTTTTGACGGATGGACATGGCCAACAGGTCGTTCAGGTCGAGGCTTTGCTCGTTGAGAACGTATTTTCGGGATTCAATCTTCGATACATCCAGCACATCATTGATCAAACTAATCAGCAGGGCGCCGCTTTCCCGGATATCGGAGACATACTCCACATAATGGGGATCGCCCAAGGGACCGAAAATCTGCAGTTCCAGGATTTCCGCGAAGCCGATAATGGCGTTGAGCGGCGTGCGCAGATCGTGGCTCATATTGGCCAGAAATTCAGACTTCGCCTTGTTGGCTTCTTCCGCCAGTTCTTTGGCTCGCTGAAGCTCGACGATGGTCTCTTCGAGTTTGATTTCAGCCAGCTCTTTTTCTTTGAGCAGTTGCCAGCGATCTATGGCAAGCTCAATACGCTTTCGCACATCCTGGGTAATCAAGCCGTTATTCTTTACCAGGTAATCAGAGGCTCCCAGTTTCATGGCATCCACGGCCACTTGCTCATTGCCCTCGCCCGTAAGCATGATAATGGGGAAAGGGCGACCGCCGACCGTGGTTTTTAGTAACTCCAGGAACGCCAACCCATCCATATCCGGCAAGTGATAGTCCAGGATCACGCAATCCACAGGTTCCTCTTTGATAAGGCGTAGACCATCATGCCCGTTATCGACTTCCGTAACGGGAATCTGTGAATCAATGCCGATGACCGCGCGGCGAATCAGCGTACGGTCAATGGAATCATCATCAATAATGAGATACTGGTTCATCTCTGTTCGGGTATCCAAGGAAGCGCCGGGTCACTGCCGATGGCGTGGAACCGTTTGGCGGCGCATCCCAATCTGTCTTTTGATTGTCGGCGAAAACGCTGCGTCGTTCCCTCGGAGAGGGCGATTGCCAACCTGCCTACGGCCCCGCTGTTAACCAGCGCGAATCTGGTGCAGAAACTCATCGACCTCCGTGGTCAGATACTGGGCTTGCTGCGACAGTTCGCTGGCCGCGCTCAGGGTTTCTTGCGCGGACATGCCGGTTTGTGTGGCGGCTTGCGACACATTGGCGATATTCGTGGTCACTTCCCGGGTTGCGGCGCCTTGTTGTTCGATGGCGGCGGCGATCACGGTGGCGGTCTCCGAGATGCGGGAGATGGTTTCGCTGATGCTGGCGATGGCCGACACGGTTTCCTTCGTGGCGTCTTGCACGGAATTGATTTCCGAAGCGATATCGCCCGTCGCCTTCGTGGTTTGCCCGGCGAGATTCTTTACTTCCGAGGCGACCACGGCGAAGCCTTTTCCGGCTTCCCCGGCACGGGCGGCTTCGATAGTGGCATTCAGAGCCAATAGGTTGGTTTGCGAGGCGATATCGTCA
This sequence comes from Magnetospiraceae bacterium, assembly GCA_049605255.1. Taxonomy (GTDB): domain Bacteria; phylum Pseudomonadota; class Alphaproteobacteria; order Rhodospirillales; family JBMYUJ01; genus JBMYUJ01. Next base: position 50,754 of record JBMYUJ010000011.1, on the reverse strand, counting down.
ATGAGTTTGATCACCTCGCCGATGCTTTCGGAAGCTCGCGCCAAACCGGCGACCTGCTCGTTGGAGGCCTCCGCCTTATTCACGGCTTCCGCGCTCATGGTGGAGGAACTGGCGACCTGGCGGCTGATCTCGCCGATGGAGGCTGAAAGTTCCTCAGACGCGGACGCCACCATGTTGGCACCATTGCTGGCATCCTCGGCCATATTGGTCAAGGATTCCGCCGTTGCCTGCATTTCCGCGGCAGCCGACGAAACGCCGTCCACCACCGATTTGACGTTGCGTTCAAAGGCATCGGCATATTCGTAAAGTTTATCTTTCGCCGATTGAATATAGACGGAAATGGCCACGTCCATATCCAGCATCACGGCTTTGTTCACCGCATGCACCATCTTTGTCGCACGGGCGATATCATCTTTATAGGTCTCCAGCACCAGGCTTTGGATATTATTCAGCGCAAGGCAGTATCCGCCGATATACCAGCGGGGTTCCAGACCGATCCGGTCATGGGTTTTGCCGATGCGCGAAACGCTTTCCATATATCGGGTGTCAAATTCCCCTTTGAAAACATTCTCCAACCAATGGGTTTTCTGCGCGTTGCGGGCTTTTTCCACCGCCGTGGCGCCGTCGAACATGTTTTTGAGCTGGGGGACGCCCGTGGCTTGGGCATAGAACTTATCGAGGATGGGATCGAGGTTGCGTGCCAAGGTAGGGCCGAACTCCTTGAGGAGTTGGCGGGTCTCGCTGTCGATTTGCATGAACTCCAAACGGCGTTCGCGGTCGAAATCTTCTGACATTCCCTTTAAACCCCCCGGTTCAACTCGGTTTCTATCGCAGTGTGCGTTTCGGCGAAAAATCGCGCAAGGGAGACCGCACGGAAGGGTAAAATTTTCAGAATTTGACGCAACTTATTGATCTAAGTAGCGGAAAGCAGCCCTTTTCAAGCTGCGGAAATCCACAATTATTCAGGGGGTAAGGGCTGCCCTGGCCGGTGAGTGCCGCAGGCACAAAAGCCGAATTATTTTTTTCCCTATCAATTACGATGCATTTTTTAGGTCTTCTAGTCTTAGAGGAGGGGTTGGGCTGGGGAAGCCCTGCATATTTTGATGGTGTCCAATATGCAAAACGACCACCGAATTATGTGGCAATTTAGAATATATAAGATTAAACTAATTTATCGGTTTGGTGATCAAAACACATAAAAACCATCCCTGAATCGCGCGTTTATATCGACCAGAACTGCTTTTAGTGCGCTTATTGTGCGAAGCTGTGGCATGGTCGCATGAGGGGGAGTTTATCGAGATGACAATGCGTATATCGATGTTATCGTCTGTGTTCAGCATGGGCGTCCTAGCGCTTTGTGCCGCCCCGGCAGGGGCCACGACGGGCTATTTTTCGCACGGTTATGGCGTTATTCAAAAAGGCATGGGCGGGGTTGGTGTGGCCATTGTAACGGACACCCAATCTTCCATGCGCAATCCGGCCGCCATGGTCCATGTGGGGAACCGGGTCGATGTGGATCTCGGCTGGTTCTCACCACGTCGGGATACCACGCTCAGTGGGTTCAATTTGGAATTCGACAGCAAGAAAGAGGATTTCATCATCCCCTCCATGGGCGCCAACTATATGATCGATGATGTATCCTCGATCGGTCTTACCATCAGCGCCAATGGCGGTATGAATACCCATTATTCCGACCTCGCCATCACCGGCTTTTTCGGGGGGCCAACCCCTGTTGGGGTGGATTTGGCCCAAGGCTTTATCGGCGTTACCTACGCCCGCAAACTGAATGATCGGCATAGCATCGGCATCACCCCGATCCTCGCGCTCCAGCGCTTTAAAGCATACGGCATCAGCGGCTTTGGTGGTTTTTCCGTCGATCCCGCCAACTTAACCGACAATGGTTATGACCTGTCCGTCGGGTATGGGGCGCGGATTGGGTATATGGGCAAATTGACCGACAAGCTGACCATCGGCGCCTCTTATCAGACCAAAATGTATATGGATGAGTTCGAGGACTATCGCGGCCTGTTCGCTGAAAACGGCGATTTCGATATTCCCGCCGCCGCGCAATTGGGCATCGCCTATGATTTCGGCAATGGCCTGACGCTTGGATTGGATTGGGAATATATTTTCTATGGCGATGTGGCGGCCATCAACAACCCCGGCTCCAATGCCTTCGTAAACGGGTTGGGCTCTAATAATGGCGGCGGTTTCGGTTGGGAAGACATTCATGTGGTGCGCGTCGGTGCCCAATACGAGATCGATGACCAGTGGACGGTACGTGGTGGCTATTCCTGGAACGAACAGCCGTTCGATGCAAGCGATCCGGCCTCCTTGGCCTTCAATATTCTGGCTCCCGCGACCACCCAACATCATCTGAGCATCGGGTTTACCTACGATATCAGTGAGAGTGCGAGCATCTCAGGGGCCTATACCCGGGTGTTTTCCGACACGGTGTCGGGCGCCTCGATCTTCGGGCCGACCGAATTGCGCATGGATCAGCACGAGGCCGTCGTTGGCTTCACTTATCGCTGGTAACGCATTTCAACAAAGCGTTTTTTGGTGGCGCACGGCTTCCTTTGGGGGGCCGTGCGTTGCTTTTTTTGACCCTTCTTCTATTGCGTCCTTGGGGGGATTGCGTTAACGGTCCCTGAGTGTCGACTTTTCTGCAAAAGCCCCGACGGATACGCCCTGCGCGATGCTCTTCATCCTGTTTCTTATCGTTGTCATCGACCTGATCGGTTTCGGCATTATTATCCCGTTGCTGCCGTTTTACGGACAGTATTACGGTGCCTCGCCCGATCAGGTCGGCATGTTGATGGCGGTCTATTCGCTGTTCCAGTTCATCTCCGCGCCGATCATGGGGCGGCTGAGCGATCGCCATGGGCGGCGTCCGGTCCTCCTCCTCAGCTTGGCAGGCGCCACGGTGGCCTATGTGATGTTGGGCTTTGCGGATAGCCTGTGGATGCTGTTTATCGCCCGCGCCTTCGGGGGGTTGATGGCGGGGAACATCGCCACGGCTTTTGCCTATGCCGCCGATATCACCACGGTGGAAAACCGGGCCAAGGGCATGGGCGTGGTCGGGGCGGCATTCGGGGTCGGCTTTGTTTTAGGGCCAGCCATTGGGGGTATATTGGCGGGGGCGGACCCCATGAACGCCGATTACCAGACCCCCGCCTTGGTGGCCGCGGGCATGTCTGGCCTTGCCCTCATACTGGCGATTATCCGTTTGCCGGAATCCCTGCCGCCGGAAAAGCGCTCGCAAGCAGCGACGGCGACGGGAAAGTCTCGATTTGGCCGCTTGGCCGACTCCCTGAACCGTCCAGAGTTGCGCCCGCTACTGATTTCCCTGTTCCTCTCCACCCTGGTTTTCGCGGGCATGGAGGCGGTGTTTGCGCTGTGGTCGGAACGGCAATTGGGGTGGGGGCCCCTGCAAAATGGTTATTTCTTTGCCCTAACAGGCATTGTCAGCGCCGCGGTTCAAGGGGGATTAATCGGCCGTCTCAGCAAGCGATTTGGCGAACGCAAATTATTCATATTCGGTGCTGGGGCCTTGGGCGCGGGGCTATTGCTGTTTCCGCTGGCCACCGCACCCTTGGGGCTTTTGCCGGCGGCCATTCTGATGACTTTGGGCTTCAGCCTTCTCAATCCTGCCTTGAACAGCTTGATCTCTCGCGCGGTGGGGGATCACGAGCAAGGCGCCATCATGGGGACGGCACGGGCCATGTCCACCTTGGCGCGAGTTTTTGGCCCGCTGTGCGGTGGAGCGCTCTTCGCCGCCGCCGGGCGGCAATGGCCGTTTTTGGTGGGGGGCATTGTCATGTTGCTTGTTGCTGTCATGGCGTTTCGGCGGTTAGGCCGTCCGGCGGTGGCCGACGAAGCCTCTTGAAACCCAAAGGGCGGAACGCCACTCTCCGCCTCAGGAAACAACATTTTACGGGGAGGCGGGCATGGCGACCCAAAGCGACATTTGTGATTTCGGCTGGCAGGCGGTGGATTTTAGCCTCAAGGGCGTGGATGGCGGGCAACATAGCCTACAGTCCGCTCGGGGGGAAAACGGCCTGTTGGTGGCCTTCATCTGCAATCATTGCCCCTATGTGAAGCGGGTGATCGCCAGATTGGTGGCCGATGCCAAGGTGCTGCAAGAAAACGGCATCGGCGTGATCGCCATCATGCCCAACGATACGGAAAACCATCCCGCCGATTCCTTCGAAAACATGCAGGTTTTTGCGCAAGAAAGCGGTTTTACGTTTCCCTATGTGATCGATGAGACCCAAGCCACGGCGCGGGCCTATGAGGCGGTCTGCACGCCGGATTTCTTCGGCTTTAACAAGGATCTCCACCTGCAATATCGGGGGCGCTTGGATTCTGCCGGGGCCACGGAGCCAACAGGAGGCGAGACCCGGGAACTGTTAGAGGCCATGCTCGCCATCGGCAAAACCGGCAAAGGACCGCAAAAACAGGTGGCGTCCATGGGCTGTTCTGTGAAATGGCGGGAAGAATAATTCGCTAATCCACCTGCCCCGCACAAGAACCGCCGCGTTTTCCTTGATGGGCGTGATCGGCTGTGGTAGCCACGATCCCAAATATTTTTAACCATAGGCAAGGAGGATAGGCTGGTGGCGGACCCCAACCCTTCAGAGGGTTTCATCCGTGAAGTGGATGAGGAACTGCGCCAAGAGCAGATCCATAAAATTTGGGCCAAGTACGGCAATTACATTGTCGCGGCCTGTGTCGCTCTGGTCCTGATCGTGGCTGGCCATGAAGGCTGGACCTATTACGATACCTTGCAGCGCGAAGAATACGGATCGCAGTTTTTTGAAGCTTCCCGCCTCGCGGAAACCGGCAAGCAGGCCGAGGCGGAAGCGGCGTTCACCGCGTTGGCGGCGGAAAGCAGCGGCGGGCGCGCCGTGGCGGCGCGTCTGCGCATCGCAGGCCTGAAATCGCGGGACGGCGATACAGCGGGGGCCGCAGAGGCCTATTTCGCTATCGCCGATGATTCCGGCGCTGATAAGATTTACCGGGATTTGGCGACGGTGTTGGGGGCAATGAATGCCCTGGAAACAGAGAACCATGCCATTGTGACCTCCCGCGTGGCACCGCTGTTGTCGGGAGATAACCCGTGGCGTCATTCGGCCCAGGAATTGACCGCGTTGGCGGCGGCCAGGGCAGGGGATGTGGCGACCGCCCGGGACATGTTCAAAAAAATCGCCGACGATGCGACGGCCACGCCAGCCATGCGGGCGCGGGCCTTGGCATTGGCCGGCGGGCTACCAGGTTAGGGAAAGGGATACCGATGAACAGGTCTAGAGCCGCATGGCGCCCGATGATGATGGCGTGCTGCTTGATGGTGACGCTTGCCGGGTGCGGGGCCACGGACTGGTTCGATGAAGAGGAAGAGCGGCTTGAGGGCACGCGGATTCCCGTGTTGGTGGATCAGCGGTCCATCAGCCCCGATGGCACCGGGGATATTCGGGTGCCGCCGCCCTTCGCCATCCCCGATTGGCCGCAAAACGGCGGATATCCCAACCATGTGGTCCACCATGTGGAATTGGCCTCTGGATTGTCCGTCGCCTGGCGGGCCGATGTGGGCAGTGGTAACGCGTCCGATCAGCGCATTACCACGCCGCCGATTGTTGAGGGCGGCGTGGTCTATGCCATGGATTCCGAGGGTCAGGTCTCGGCCTTCGATGCGGCCACCGGCGCCGTCAAGTGGCGGGTCAATCTCACCCCGGACGAAGATGACGACGGCCATTTCGGCGGCGGCCTCGCCTTCGACAGAGGCGGATTGTTCGTCACCGGCGGTTTTGGCCAGGCGATTGGCCTGATCGCCGACACGGGCGAGGAAATGTGGCGGGCGTCCTTGGATGCGCCGGTTCGTGGCGCCCCAACGGTGGTGGCCGGCCGGGTTCTGGTGGTCACCACGGATAACCGCCTGGTAGCTCTCGATGCCCGCGAAGGCACGGTGATTTGGGAGCATCAGGCGGTTGGGGAGTCCGCCGGATTGGTGGGCGGCGCCAGCCCTGCCGAGGACCGGGGAATGGTCGTGGCCGCCTTCACCACGGGAGAGCTAGGGGCGTTTGACCTCGGCAGCGGACGTATGATCTGGTCCAATTATTTAGCCGGGGTCAGCCGCACCGATCCGGTGGCCACCATCGCCGATATTCGCGGCAATCCGGTGATTGATCGCGGCCTTGTTATCGGCATCAGCAATAGCGGCATGATGTCTGCCATTGAGCAGGCCAGCGGTCGCCGGGTCTGGACCCGGGACATCGCGGGGATCGAAAACCCCTGGGTGGCCGGGGATGCCATCTATCTGCTTACAACCGATGCCGAATTGGTCGCCATCGCGCGGGCAACGGGCCGGGTGGCCTGGGTTGCCGGGTTGCCGCGTTATGAAGATCCGGAAGACCGGGAGGACCCCATCGTTTGGTCCGGGCCGGTGTTGGCGGGCAGCCAGTTGTATTTGGTGGGATCGCATGGAAAGGCGATCACCGTTTCCCCGTTGACGGGGGAAACCACCGGGGGGTTTGATCTGAGCGACGGGGCGCGGGTGCCGCCGATCGCCGCGGGTGGAACCCTGTATATTCAAACCGATGACGGCGCCTTGACCGCCTATCGGTGATCACGGCTTTTGGGCGGGAGCCCCGGCTTTCATGTCTTTGACCGTTGCCATTGTGGGCCGCCCCAATGTGGGCAAGTCCACCTTGTTTAATCGTTTGGTGGGCAAGCGCCTCGCCATCGTGGACGATACACCGGGGGTCACCCGGGATCGGCGCGAAGGGGAAGGCGCCATCGCCGAGCTGCGCTTCCGTGTCTTCGATACGGCTGGGCTGGAAGATGTGTTCGACAACAGCCTGGAATCCCGCATGCGGGCGCAAACGGAGCGCGCCGTCGCCGATGCGGATGTGGTGCTGTTCTTGATCGACGCCCGCGCCGGTCTCACACCGGTGGATAAGCATTTTGCCGATTGGCTGCGCGGGTTGTCGGTGCCGGTCCATATCGTCGCCAACAAATGCGAGGGCAAGGCGGGCGAACCGGGGCGGCTGGAAGCCTATGAATTGGGCCTGGGTGATCCTTTGCCGATCTCGGCGGAGCATGGCGAGGGCATGGCCCATCTCTATGATGTACTTGCGCCCCTGGTGGAAGACCGCCAGATGGGGGCTGAGGCTTTGGCCGCCGCCGAGGAATGGGCCCGTCAGGCGCGCAGTATCGCGGTGGACGAGGCGGGTGCGGCGATAGAAGAAGAGGCGGCGGATGCGTCCAATGCGCCGCTGCAATTGGCCATCGTGGGCCGCCCCAATGTGGGCAAGTCCACGCTGATCAACAGATTGATCGGCGAGGACCGGTTGTTGACCGGGCCGGAAGCGGGAATCACTCGGGATTCCATCGGCGTGGAATGGATCTACAAGGATCGCCCCATCCGTTTGATCGATACGGCTGGTTTGCGCCGCAAAGCCAAGATCACCCAAAAACTGGAAGGGCTTTCGGCGGCGGATACCCTGCGGGCGATCCGCTATGCCCAGGTGGTGGCCTTGGTCTTGGATGCGGTGCTGGAAAAACAGGATCTCACCATTGCCCGGCATGTGATCGACGAGGGGCGCGCGCCGCTGATTGTCGTCAACAAGTGGGATGCGGCGCAAGACCGGCAAGCGACCCTCGCCCGATTGAAGGATCGATTGCAGACCTCTTTGCCCCAGGTGAAAGGGATCCCAATTGTAACACTTTCGGCTTTGACCGGGTCTGGTGTTGACAAACTGCTGCCCACGGCCCTGAAAGCCTATCAGGTGTGGAACCGGCGGGTGTCGACGTCAAAACTCAATGGTTGGCTGTCGGAAATGCTGGAATTGCACCCGCCGCCGCTGGTCAAGGGGCGCCGGGTCCGAATCCGGTACATGACACAAGCGAAGACCCGTCCCCCCACCTTTGTTTTATTCGCCAGCCAGGCGCAGGGGCTGCCAGAGAGCTATTTGCGTTATGTCTCCAACGGATTGCGGGAAGACTTCAAATTACCAGGAATTCCGCTGCGTTTGCTGGTGCGCAAGGGGCAAAACCCCTATGCCAAGGATCGGTGAGAAAAATTAAAATTCCGCGTTAATTCACTGTTGAACCTTGACCACACCCGAGTCCTCACCTAGGTTTTGCGGAACGTTGCACAGTCGTTTGATCGTTGCCGAAGGCCGCCAAGGCGGAACGCAGACTATCTTCATGACATCGTGGGCGTGTTTCACAAAGGCCACTAAGTGTGGCTGGTTTTTAGATACTCCATTGTCAAGGAGACAGACATGGCAAATGGAACGGTTAAATGGTTCGATCACACCAAAGGTTACGGCTTTATCGAACCGGAAGACGGCTCTAAGGACGCGTTCGTCCATATTTCCGCCGTCGAGCGGTCGGGGTTGACCACCCTTCGGGAAGGCCAAAAGGTGCAGTTCGACCTGGAACCGGGCCGGGGCGGGAAAATGGCGGCAGCCAATCTCGTCGCACTCGACTAACGACAGTGCGGGCCCCGTTCAGGCGGGGCCCGGCATTGCTCCACTACAGATTTGCGGGACAACGACCTTGATTTTTCGAGGTGTTGGGCCCATTTTCTTTGCTGAAATCTGAGCAAGAGCGGGTTCGACGGTCTCTGATTGGATATACCTGCTCTAACTTATTGTAATTATGCATTTTCAACCCGGAAAACCGCCTACATTTTTCCTGAAAATGCTCTAGCAAGTAAAGGCATTAGCGAAATTTGGCATGGCCAAGGAAGACGCAATTGAATTTTCCGGAACGGTGACGGAGCTTCTCCCGAACGCCATGTTCCGCGTTAAACTGGATAATGACCACGAGATTCTGGCTCATACCTCGGGCAAGATGCGGAAAAACCGCATCCGCGTGCTCGCCGGGGACCGAGTCAATGTGGAAATGACCCCCTATGATCTCACTAAGGGCCGGATCACCTTCCGGTTCAAATAATCCCGTGACTGCGACGCCCGATTTCGACCGCCCCTGGCTTGGGCGGTTGTCGCGTTTCTGGCGCGGGGCCTAGGCATCGTGGCGGCACCCTTTATTCTTGCCTCTGCGTCGCCGCGGCGGCGCGACCTGTTGGCGCAGATCGGCCTGACCCCCGACCGGATCCTTCCCGCTGATCTTGACGAGACCATGTTGCTGCGTGAACTGCCCCGGCAATTGGCGGCCCGGCTCGCGGCGGAAAAATGCGCCGCCATCGCCCTACATCATCCCGAAGCCTATGTATTGGCCGCCGATACCGTCGTCGCCGTTGGCCGCCGCGTGTTGGAAAAGGCCGAGGATGCGCGCATGGCCGCCGGTTTTCTGCGCATGTTGTCGGGGCGTCGGCATCGGGTGTTCGGTGGCATTCATGTACAGGCACCGGATGGGCGGCAGGCGCATCGGGTGGTGACGACTGTTGTCCAGTTCAAGCGGTTGAGCGCGCGCGAGATCCAAGACTACCTGGATCATGGTGAATGGCAGGATAAGGCGGGGGCCTATGCCATCCAGGGCCGGGCAGCGGCTTTCGTCACGGCAATCAACGGCTCCTACACCAATGTGGTGGGGCTCTCCCTGCCCGAAACAGAGGCCTTGCTGCGGGGCCTTGGCTACAGGCCATAGGCGCGGATGACGCGGGAATATCTCATCGATGCGGTCCCCGGCGAGCGGCGCCTCGCGGTCCTGGAAGCGGATCAGCTTGTCGATTGCGTCATCGAACGAGACCGCACCCCCGCCCTGACCGATGCCATTTTTCTGGGCCGGGTGGTTGGGTTTTCGAAACCGCTGAACGCCGCCTTCGTGGAGATTGGCCAGGCAGCACCCGGGTTTCTGCCTCTGCGCGGGGAGACCCTTACGGAAGGAACGGCTATTGTTGTGCAGGTTCGCCAGGAACCAGTGAAAACCGTTGGCGAGAACAAGGGCGCCAGGCTGACCCAAACCCTGCGGCTTGCGGGCCGGTATGCGATCCTCCTTCCCGGACAATCCGAGGTTTCTGTGTCGCGGCAGATCGCGGGGGCGGACAAGCGTGCGGCCTTGCGTGACCTGATACAGGCGCGGCGCCCGGAGGGGGCTGGGGTGTTGTTGCGCACCGCCGCGCAGTCCGCATCCGAAGCAGTGATCACTTCGGATTTACAGGACCTGATCCGGCAGTGGCGGCAGGTGGAAGAGGCGGCCCGGGCCGGGCGTCCCCCCTGCCTTCTGAGCCCCGGCGTCTCCCATTTACAGCGGCTGTTGCGAGACCGGGAAGGGCCGGTGATGGCCGCGAACCCTTATACCCGCAGCCAGATGAGGCAGCGATATGGCATCGACAATGCGGATTGCTTTGCTGGCCCCGGTGGTTTGTTCGAGGTCCATGATGTGGAGGACGCTTTGGACAGTTTCACCGAAGCGGCGTGGCCTCTGCCCGGCGGGGGGACGCTCCTGTTTGCGGAAGCAGCGGCGGCCACTCTGGTAGATGTGAATACCGGCGCCGCACAGGCGCCTTTAGAGGCCAGCCTGGCGGCGGCAGCAGCCCTGCCTCTGCAATTGAAACTAAGAGGGATCGGTGGCCAGATCCTCGTGGATTTCCCGCTCAAGGCAAAATCCCGTCAACGGGACCAAGTCACCGCCACCCTGAAGGCCAACGGCGGGGAAGACGTCCATATTGCCGGCTGGTCCAATCTGGGGTTCTTGGAGCTGACTCGGGATCGGGAGGGGGCATCCTTGTCGAGCATGCTGCAGGGTGCGGAGGCTGCCGTCTTTCAGGCCATGCGCGTGGTTCTGGCCCGACGAGGCCGGTTGGGGTTTGACGTTTCCGAAGACCTCGCGGCCTTGATCCAAGGGGATCTGGCGGTGTATTGGCGGGCCCTGCAGGAAATTGTGGGATATGCGCCGGAGTTCCGGGTGGGGCGGAGCCTGCCCGCAGCGACTTTCACCATTCGGGACGTAACGGTATGACGAAAAAAACCGGTAAAGTGATCGCGCTGAAGGATCGGCGCCCCGGCGGCAAATGCCCTATTTGCCGCAAGAAGTCCGTGCCGGACTATCGGCCGTTTTGTTCCAAGCGCTGCGCGGATATCGATCTTGGCAACTGGCTGGGCGGCGACTATACGGTGCCGGTGATTGAAGAGGATGGCGCGGAAGATAAGGGGGAGTGACCCGACTGCAATCAACGTTGGGTGAGCTTTAACTCAATGCGCCGGTTGCGGCGATAGGCCGTTTCGTCCGTGCCGGTCTCTAGCGGGCGGTATTCCCCAAAGCCGGTGGCGGCAAGACGATTGGGCGGAATGCCCTGATCCATCAGATAGCGCACCACGGAGATGGCCCGCGCAGTCGATAGTTCCCAGTTGGAGGGAAATTGCGCGGTCTTTATGGGCACCCGGTCCGTATGCCCGTCCACCCGAAGCACCCAATCGATACCTTCTGGAATTTGTGGTATGACCTGCTTCAAGACGGTGGCGACACGTTCCAACTGACCTTCCCCAGCCGTTTCGATGTCGGCGGAGCCTTGCTCGAACAACACCTCGGATTGAAAGACGAAACGGTCGCCGACCACACGGATATCATCCTGATCGCCCAAGACCTCCCGGAGCTGTCCGAAAAATTCCGAGCGAAACCGGGAAAGTTCAGCCACCTTGGTGGCCAGGGCCGCATTCAGGCGGCTCCCCAGATTTTCAATCTGCACCTTTTGCTCGGCGTTAAGAATTTCCGCCGCTTCTAGGGCTGCATTCAACTGGGCGATCTGGTTGCGCAGCGCCCCTAATTGGTCGTTCAGCAAGGCGGTTTCCGCCAGGGCGGCCAAGGTTTTCTTTTGCTCTTCGGTCAGGGATTGGGCCGTTGACGCCAATTTCCCCTCGAGATCGCCTTTCAGCGCAATCAAGGCATCGATCTGACGGGTGAGGGTGGAAATGGTCTGCAATTGCAGCTCGATTTTTTCCTTGTCCGCGTCGATTACCTTGAACGCATCTGCCAATTCCGCCGACACCGAATCGAGGGAGGATCGGGTCGCCTCCACATCGTCGATCAGCCGCCGCCGTTCCATATCGGTGGCATCCAGTTCGCCAATCAACTGGCGCTGGGCCGCCTCGGAGGTCTCCAAATCCTTGGTGAGTTGCGCCGCCCGGGCGGTCATGGCGGCGATTTGCCGCTCCAAATCGTCCCCCCGCCCAATGGATGCCTGCAATTCCCCGGACAGCGCGGAGAAATCCGCACGCAGATCGTTGTTCGCTTTGCGCTCCAAGGCCAGGAGATCTGCCAATTGGCCCACCTCGCCACGCAGGCGCTCCAGGGTCTCGTCCTTTCCCGAGAGAAGGTCCGCCAGGTAAACCTGTGCCAACACGAAGATCATCAACAGAAAAATGATGACCATCAGCAAAGTGGCAAGGGCATCCACGAAGCCGGGCCAGATATCGGTGGTGCGGCGCTGTCTCCGGGCCAGTCCCGCCATGGATTATTCTCCGGGTTGGCCCAGAGCGGCCACGGTGCGGGCCAACAGCTTCAGTTCGCTGCGTAATTGCTGCACCATATCCTCACGCCCGATGGCGGCATCCTCGGCCAGCCGCGCCAGATGGATATCGATGTTGCGGATATGGGTGCGCGAGGCTTCGTCTATACCGCCGCTGTTTAGGGAGTCCGCGAGAGCCGTGAACACCGGGCGCAATTCGGTTTGACTGGCCGCCAAGCGGGACATGATCTCCTGCTGGGCCTGCATCTGATCGGTTAATTGGCCCAGTTTATCGGCCAACACCGCGATATTGTGATTGGCGTTCAGGCGGCCTTCCTCGCCCCGGGCCAGGGTGCGCTGCAAGGTCTCCAGATTTTCCGCCGTTTGCTCCAGCAGCGCTTGCACGTAGTAGGGAATCGGCAGATCACCGCCTTCCACATTCACCGGGCCGCTGCCGAGCTTGGTCAGGCTGGACAGCCCATCTTCCAACTCGTTGAAAAAGCGGTTCTGGGCCTGGCCCGCCTGCAGGTCTAAAAATCCCAAAACCAGGGACCCGGCCAAGCCGAACAGGGAGGAGCTGAACGCCGTGCCCATGCCGTCCAGGGGCGCCGCGAGTCCGGTTTTCAAATCCTCGAACACGGCGGCCATGTCGGACCCGGTGAGCTGTAAATTGCCGATAACACCGGCAATGGCGCCGACGGTTTGCAACAGCCCCCAAAAGGTGCCCAGCAGGCCGAGAAAGATCAATAAACCAATGGTATAGCGGGAAATATCCCGGGATTCATCCAACCGCGAACTGATCCCATCCAAAAGGGATCGGGTGGCCATGGCGGATAGTGATACTCGGTCCCGCCGGTCGCCCACCATGCGCGCGAAGGGCCCTAGCAGGCTGGGGCTGTCCATATCCGCGACGCTGGCGTGGGGATCGTCGAACGCTTCCAGCCAATGGACTTCCGGCATCAGCCGCGCCACCTGGCGGAAATTGTAGATGATGCCGAGTAAAAGCACCCCCAAGATAAGACCGTTCAAGGCGACATTGGCCGTGAAGGCCTCTTGCAGGGGCGCCATGAGGAACACGCCGAGGGCCAGCACGACCGCGATAAACAGCGCCATGCGGATCAAATACCCCTTGGGCTCAGTCATCGGTGGTCACTCCACGGGCCGGTGGTTTTAGGTCAAGGCCGTTGCTATTGTCCCTCGGGTCTCACCATAAACAACGCATGTGGTGGCGACAACAGCCCCGTATAACAGACCCATTCACGCAGCGGATTTTGTCAAAAGTTTGCGCAAGGGGGTATAGAGCTGGTCATTGGCCGCGATGATGGCGCCGGTTGTCAGCATCTCGTCCCGATTATCGAAGTCATGGACATAGGCGCCCGCTTCCCGGGCGATGACGATCCCGGCCGCCATATCCCAGGCGTTGAGGCCGGTTTCCCAAAAGCCGTCATACCGGCCTGCGGCGACCCAGGCGAGGTCGAGCGCGGCAGACCCAAATCGCCGGATGCCTGAAGACACCGTCATCACCTCGCGCATGCTGGCCAAAGCGGCTTCATGATCCCCATGCCCCAGGAAGGGGATACCGGTGGCGAACAAGGCGGTGGCCATGTCGCGCCGTCCGGAAACCCGGATACGCCTGTTGTTCAAGAAGGCGCCGGTGCCTTTTTCGGCCCAGAACATTTCGTCCACCACCGGGGAATACACCACACCTGCCACCAGTTTCCCATCCTGTTCCAACGCAATGGAAATGGCGAAATGGGGAATGCCGTGCAGGAAATTGGTGGTGCCGTCCAGCGGGTCGATAATCCATTTATGACGCCCGTCGCCCGCGATGGACCCGCCTTCCTCCATCAGGAAGCCGAAATCGGGGCGCGCCTTTTGCAGTTCCGCCTGCAGGGTCTTTTCCGCCATGCGATCGGCGTTGGAGACGAAGTCCGCCGGGCCCTTTTTGGAGACCTGCAATTGTTCGACCTCGCCGAAATCCCGGATCAGGCGGCGGGATGCCTTTTGGGCGGCGGCGGTCATCACATTGATGAGGGGAGACTTTATGGCCATGATACGCGGGAAACTCTAGTCTTTCGCCCGTTCCACGTAGGAACTGTCTGCGAGATTGACGACAATCCGGGTGCCGCTCTCGATATGCGGCGGGACCATGACCCGCACCCCGTTTTCGAGCACGGCGGGCTTGTAGGAGCTGGACGCGGTTTGGCCTTTGACCACCGCATCGGCTTCAACGATTTCAAACACCGCCGTATCGGGCAACTGCACGCCGAGGGGCTCTCCCTCGAAGCTTTCGATCTGAACGACCATGCTTTCTTGCAAAAAAGGGACGTTCTCCTCGCCAACCATCTCGGCGGTCAGGGCGATCTGATCGTAGGTTTCCGTATCCATGAAGGTCAGCATGTCACCATCGGCGAACAGATACTGAAAATCCCGCTGCTCCAGGCGGACCCGCTCCACGGTTTCAGAGGACCGAAACCGCTCGTTCAGCTTGGTGCCATCGCGGATATCCTTCAGTTCCACCTGGTTGAAGGCGCCGCCCTTGCCGGGTTTCACCGCCTGAATCTTGACCGCACGCCAAAGGCGGTCTTTATGCTCGATCACCATGCCGGGGCGGATGGCATTGCCGTCAATTTTCATTGCTGTCACCGTTTGGGGAAATATCGTCAATTCAGTGTGGCGCGGAACCTATCAGGTTGGGTGCGCCCTGGCAACGGCTCAAGACGCCGCCAAGATTGCCGCTTCGAAGGCTTTTACCGCCGCGCCAGGACCGGCTGGATGGTGCCAAACCGCCCCAATCACGGCCAGGAAATCCGCCCCCGCCTGCACCAACGGGGCGCAATTTTCCGGGGTGATGCCGCCGATGGCGACGCATGGCACCGTAAACAGGCTGCTCCACCAGGCCAGTAATTCAGGATCGGCCCGGAATTTCGCATCCTTGGTGTCGGTGGGGAAAAAAGCGCCGAAGGCCACATAATCCGCCCCCGCTTCCCCCGCGACCATGGCGAGATGCCGGGAATCGTGGCAGGTGACACCGATAATCCGGTCCTGGCCCAATAATTTTCGCGCGTCTTTGTAGGAGGCATCCTCCTGGCCCACATGCACGCCGTCGCAGTCCATTTCCGCCGCCAGATCGGGCCGGTCGTTGAGGATAAACGCCACGTCCCGCGCCTGGGTGACGGGAAGGAGCACCTCGCAGGCGCGGCGCAGGGCATCAACGGGCAGGCCTTTGAGCCGCAATTGAAAACTGGCTACGGGCCCGGCATCCAGGGCTTCGGCCAGTGGCGCGGCAAAGTCTTTGGGGTCAATCGCGGGCGGCGAAATCAGATAGAGCTGGCTGCGCAGGTCGGGCATCACCCGGTCCGGACATGGCGCAGGAAGTTATCCACATGTTTCCGGAGGCCCCCCGCCTGTTCCCGCAAGCCGTCGGAGGCACGTAGCACATTCTGCGCGGAATCGCTGGTCGCGCTAACGGTTTGCGCCACCTCGCCCACCGTATCGGTGACGGCGCGGGTGCCTTCGGCAGCCTGCTCCGCATTATTGGCGATGGCCTGAATGGCATTTCCTTGTTCATCCACTGCGGTGGAAATTTCAGAAGCGATCTCGTTGATCCTATTGATGGTCGACGCAATGGATTGGATGGCTTTCACCGTGCCATTGGTCGCGCCCTGAATGCCTTGGATTTGCGTGGTGATTTCCTCGGTAGCCTTGGCGGTTTGATCGGCCAGGTTCTTGACCTCGGAAGCTACCACCGCAAAACCCTTGCCGGCTTCGCCCGCACGGGCGGCTTCAATGGTGGCGTTCAGGGCCAACAGGTTGGTTTGTTCGGCGATATCATTGATCAGGGCCACCACTTCGCCGATCCGATTGGCGGCGTCTGCCAAGCCAACCACCGTGTCGTTGGTCTGCTGGGCTTCCGCCACCGCTTCGCTGGAAATTTGCGTGGATTGGGCGACCTGGCCCGAAATATGGGAGATGGACCGGGACAGTGCATCCGCTGCTTCGGAAACCTCGCGCACGTTGATCGCAGCGGTCTCTGCCGAGTCCAGAATGGAGCTCGCCCGCACCCCGGCAAGCTGTGTCGCTTCCGCCATGGAGCCGGATTCGGTGCGCATGTCATCTGCTGAACCGGAGAGGGAGTTGACCAGGGAACTGACGCTGCTTTCGAAGTCATCGGCCAGGGATTCCAGCAAGGCACGCCGTTCCGAATCCGCCTGGCGGGCCATTTGTTCTTGCTCCGCCGCCAGTTTTTGCACCTTAACCGCATTATCCTTGAACACCTGGACCGCCGCTGCCATGGCGCCGATTTCATCGACCCGGTCTTGCGCGGGGATAGTCACGGTCAGATCATTATCCGCCAAGCGGGTCATGGCGCCGGTCATGCTGGACAGGGGCCGTCCTAACATTGCACGCATCAGGAAGGCGAGAACGATGGCGGTGGCCACCACAAAGGCGATTTTTGCCGTTACACTCCAGGTGGTGGCCGCGGATTGTTGGGCGTCTAGCGCTTCGCTGGCGGTTGCGACTTCCTTGGCTTCCCGGGCGGCTTCCGCTTCCATGGCGGCGAGGGCATTGGTAATTTCTTCTTTAAGTGCGGCATCGGCTTTATCGCGCGCGGCCTCGAAGGCGGCCATTTTCTCTGCCGATTCGGCTTCGATGGCATCAAGTTGGGCGCGGGACAGGGCAAGCTCAATCACGCCACGCGGAATATCGTTTTCGCCATGACACGCTTGGCAATCCTCGCCGTTGGGTAGAACAAAATAGGAGTAAATCGCGGATTTCGTGCCATCGTCGGTTTCTGCGTCACCCCGGAACTGAGCCTCCTCTCCGGTTTTCCCGGCAACAGCAGCGTCGAAGGCGGTGCGGCGCGCGTCGGGGATCAGGATGGGGGCGTTGGTGCGACGGAAGTCAAAAGAGCCTTCGCCGACAATGTCGTTGACCGCGCGGATCGTTTCATTATCCCGAAAGGCCAAGGTGCCGTCGATCCGCCACAGGTTGATATTCAGGATGGTGGGGTCTTCCAACAGCGTTTCAACGATGGTTTCCACATCCGAGGCTTCGCCCCCCAACATGGAGGTGTTGATCAAGGTAGCGGCAACCGAGGATATGCCATCTCGTACACCGGCGATATGGGCTTCCTCGCCAAGGGTTCCCGCGTTGATATCCGCCTGTTCCACCTGGCCTTTAAGGTCCAGATTTGTCTGTTGAAGGGTTTGGCTTTCCGCCAACATCTTGCCGATGGCGGCGTCTTTCTCGGTGAGAGATTCGGTCAGGTGATCGGAGAGTTCCGTGGTCGCCGTTCGAACCTCTGCATTGATGGCTTGGCCTATGAGGAAGTCGGCAATGAAGGCGATTGCCAACAGCGCGACCACGGCGGCGATCACTTTGGAGCCGAGTGACTTGGACCAGGAAACCATCTGTTACCTTATGATTTATCTGAAATATTAGGGCCTAACGGAAGAGATTTTAACAAGATTGCCCGCCGTGAAAAGGATTTATACCATTAAGTTTCATGCTGTATTCTTTTGCTGAGGCGGGTGCCTGAATTTTGTTTCGAGGTTTGTACTATGCGCTCCTGTGATACCTGCCCGAGTGGCGCCGATTGCGCGGGCATTGGTTTGCACCCCGTTCTCGTGCGGGTGTATGACCTGTATCAGTCTGGCATCACAGATAAGTTCGACCTATTGTTCGCCCTGTCCGAAGAAGACGAAGCGGTGATCGAGCGGTTTGGCCATCGTGTCGGTGAGGTTTGCTGGACCAAGGCGGCGCTGCTGGCCATTGTCGAGATCCTTTCGCGCGTCTGGAATACGGACGCGCCAACGTCTCCGGAAGCGGAGACCGCCCGGGTTCTGAGCGCCGCGCGGGAGGCTTTTGCGCGCTTCCCTTGGCGGTTGGAGGATTTGGTCGCCGAAGCCCCGGCCCTGCATGAACTGATACTGGAAACCTGCCCGGATGATAGCCCCTTTGCTGATCTGCCCAAGCGTGGGTTTGCGAAAATTTGCAAGGAAGTTGCCTGGTCCTGACCTGGGGCCATCCTGTCTTTTCCCATCCACCCGCACCGCGAGGACCAATGGTCGACGATCCCATATATGACCCCGAGAGGCAGTTTTACGTTCTCCCCCCGGAAGCCACATTCGGCGAAGCGAGGCGGTATGCCGTGCTTTCCAGGGCTTCGGAGAAAACGCCCCGGTTTGTCGGCTCTGAAGCGGCGGTTCAACAGTGGGCCGCGGCGCAGGGAACAGTAGTCTTTGCGCGGGTTGATGCGCAGTTGACCCGCTGTGCGGCGCCGCCTGCCACCTATGCCGGTCTTGCGTTGGACCGCCCCTTGATTATGGGGATCGTCAATGTCACCCCAGATAGCTTTTCCGATGGGGGGGATTTCCTCGATCCCGCGGCGGCGATCGCCCATGGCGAGGCCCTGATTTCGGCGGGGGCGGATATCCTGGATATTGGCGGGGAATCCACCCGTCCCGGGGCACGCATGCCCTCCGTGCAGGAGGAAATAGACCGGGTGATTCCGGTGGTTGCGGGATTGCGCGGCGCCGGTGTGCCCCTTTCCGTGGATACCCGTCGTGCACCGGTGATGGATGCCGCGCTGGCGGCGGGGGCGACGATCATCAATGATGTCAGCGCCCTAACAAGCGAGCCCGAAGCCTTGCCCTTGGTGGCGGCCCGTCGGGCGCCGGTGGTGCTGATGCATATGCAGGGGGAACCGGGCAATATGCAGAAGAACCCCCATTACGATGATGCCTTGCTGGATGTTTACGATTATCTGGAGAAACGGGTGGACGCCTGCGTCGCGGCGGGGCTACCGCGTAACTTTATTTGTATCGATCCGGGCATAGGGTTCGGCAAGAACGATGCCCATAACCTGCGCCTGATGGCGGGTTTGGCATTGTTCCGAGGCCTTGGTTGCCCGATTCTATTGGGGGTCTCCCGAAAAAGCCTGATCGGCCGTTTGGCACAGGTGGAAAATCCGAAAGAGCGGCTGCCGGGTTCCCTTGCCCTGGCCTTGGCGGGTGTTGCGCGAGGTGCCCATATCCTGCGGGTTCATGACGTGGCGGAAACCCGGCAGGCGCTGATGCTCTGGTCAGCGGTGGAGCCGTCCGCGGGCACCCTCTACCAGAGGCCGTAATACCAGGGGCCGAAAATTGAAAACACTAACCAGATCAGGAATAGCAACGGCGTGCCCGCGACCAGAAAATCCTTGAACCGGTAACTGCCGGGACCCATCACCAGCAAACTGGTCTGATAGGCGATGGGGGTGGCGAAAGCGCAGTTGGCAGCGAACACCACGGTGACGGCGAAGGTGGTGGGATCAATGCCCAGTTCCGAGGCGATCCCGATCCCGATGGGGGTAAACAGCACGGCGCAGGTCTTGGTGCTGATGATGTTCGCTAGGATCGCTACCAGGAGGAAAAACCCACTCATGGCGATGGCGGGCCCGGATTCCCCCAACGCCACGAGCAACGTATGGGCGAGAAAGGCCGCCCCCCCGGTCGCCTCCATGGCGGCCCCCATGGCAAGGGCGGTGGCGATGGTGGCCACGACCTTGGAATCCAGCGCCCGGACCGCCTGCTGAATAGTCATCACATTCAGCAGCACCATGGCCACGGCGCCGACCATGGCGGTGACCACGATGGGTAGCAAACCGGTTGCGGCAACGGCAACCACGAAGCCGAACACCGCCAAGGCGTGAAAAGCGTGGGTGGTCTTGGGCAATTCTTCCGCCGACCATTCGATCAAGAGAATATCAGCGACAGAGCGCAAATTGCCGATTTGATCCGGCGTGCCTTGCACCAACAATTGGTCGCCGGCCTCAATGCGGATATCGCTGACCCGGCTGCGGATCATGCGGGCGCGCCGCTGAACCCCCAAAACAGAAACCCCGGTTCGATGCTGAAACACGGCTGATTCCAGGGTGCCGCCGATCAGGCGGGAGCCGGGCGTGACCATGACCTCGGCCACCACCCGGTCTGTTTTCGTGCCATTGGCGCGGGTGTTCTCAGCCTCATCCGAGTGGAATAGGCCCGGGTCCCGCGCCAGGGCATCGGTGAGCGCTTTCCGCGTGGTGGCGACGACCAGTTCATCTCCAGGGGCTACTTGATACTCCTCGAAGGGGGGGAGAATATCTTCCCCATAGCGGTGGACCAGGCGCAGGGTCATATTGGGCAAGCCCGGGAACAGGCCGCCGACCGCTTCCGCCCCCAACAGTCGCGAATTGGCACCAACGGCGATTTCCACGATGAAATGCTTGCCGCCACGTTCGCGCATCCGTTGGCTGAGCGAGGTCCGCTCCGGCAGGAGGCGCGGGGCGACGATCATCACATAGGCGAGGCCGGTAACCGCCAGCACCACCCCCGGAACGGTGAATTCAAAGAAATCAAAGCCACGGTGGCCGAGGCTGATCAGCGAGGAGGAGACCAACAGGTTGGTGCCTGAGCCAATCAGGGTGGTCATGCCCCCCACCACGGCGGCGAAACTGAGCGGAATCATCAGTTTGCTGGCGGGCGTATCGAACCTTTGGGCGATGCTCTGCATGATCGGGATGAAGATCACCACCACCGGGATGTTGTTCAGGAAGGCACTAATCACCAACACCGCGATCAAAGCCAAGAGGACGGAAAGCCAACGCTTTCCCCGTCCTATGCGCAGCACCCAGTTTGCCGCGACTTCGAGAATTCCCGTGCGCACCATCCCTTGGCCGACGACCAGCAAGGCCAATACCGTCATCAAGGCCGGGTTGGCGAAGCCTTCCAACAAGCGGGTCGGGGTGAGGAGGTTGTTGCCCGCGGCATCCGCCACCGGAAAGAGATGGAAGAACACCATGATCCCGGCAAGTGCGCCGAGGCTGGTTACCTCCATGGGCAGGGATTCGCGCGCATACATGACCAGCGCGACGGTAATGATACCGAACAGCGTCCACATCTGAAATGTGGCGTCAATGGCCACCACGGCATCACCGTGCATAGGCTTCCCCTACCAGTTTCACGGTATTGTTGGCGTGCCGGGAAAAGCGGGTCAAGCCTTCAAAAAATGAGCAGGTCTGCATATAAAGGGCTGGGCGTTCAAAAATGAAGGGTGCCGGTCATCACGGTGACCGCGTCGCCGCTAAGAATAACCCGGTCACCAACGATGCGGCACAACACCTCACCACCCCGCCTGGAAAGCTGGCGCGCGCGTAAGGTGGTTTTGCCCAAGCGCTCGGCCCAAAATGGCGCCAACAGGCAATGCGCGGTGCCGGTCACCGGGTCTTCGTCATTTCCCAGGCCGGGAGAAAAGAATCGGGAGACGAAATCACAATCCTGGCCCGGCGCAGTCACGATAATGCTGCCTTTGTTAAGGGCGGCGACGGCCGGGAAGATCGGCACCATGCGTTCCAGATCGCCCGGTGTATCGTATACCGCAATATCATAATGCCCGCTGCGTTGCTCCGTGGGGCGATGGCCCAGCGCGGTTGTCAACTGCGGTTCCAGCGGAAAATGCTGGGTGGGCATGGCGGGAAAATCCATGGCATAGCCCGATCCTTCCCGGTCGACCGACAAGCTGCCGGATTGGGTCGTGAAATCGATGCGGGTGGTGTCCGGTCCGAGCTCGGCGAACAAAATATGCGCGGCGGCCAGGGTCGCATGCCCGCTCAAGGGGAGTTCCCGCGCCGGAGTAAACCACCGCAGGTGATATTCCCCCGTCTGGGTGATGGTATAAAAAGCGGTCTCGGGCAGACAATTTTCCGCGGCAACGGCTTGCAAAATCGCATCCTCCGGCCAAGCCTCCAGGGGGCAGACGGCAGCGGGGTTACCGGCAAAGGGCTTGGCCGTAAAGGCATCAACGTGGAAAACGGGAATGTCCATGTCTCACTCCGCAAAGAGAATGTTGATCCGACGATTCTGCCGTCCCTTGTTTTCGATCTTGCCGATGCGCACCGGGCCGATTTCGACCGTGGCCTTCACATGGGTGCCGCCGCAGGGCTGCAAATCCACGCCGTCGACCTCGATCAGGCGCACCTTGCCAGACCCGCGCGGCGGCTTCACCGACATGGTGCGTACCAGGCCGGGGTTCGCGTCCAGTTCCGCCTCGTCGATCCAGCGATCACCCACAGGATGGTTTTCCGCCACCAGCCGGTTCA
The DNA here is from genome assembly GCA_049605255.1 of Magnetospiraceae bacterium. Classification (GTDB taxonomy): domain Bacteria; phylum Pseudomonadota; class Alphaproteobacteria; order Rhodospirillales; family JBMYUJ01; genus JBMYUJ01. The sequence continues at coordinate 28,216 of JBMYUJ010000011.1, read as the reverse complement.
GGTCGGCATTCAGTTTTTCCTTGTCTGGCGCCGCCTCGAGATTGAAATCCAACCGGCTTTTCGCGGCGCCCACCTGGCCGCCGGTCACGTCCCCCTCGATCAGGGAACAGACCAAATGCATGCAGGTATGCATGCGCATATGCTTGTAGCGGGTATCCCAGTCGATGATCGCGGTGACCACCTCACCGACCGAAAGGGGGGGCGCGCCCTCTCCAGGAATATGCAGAACGCCATCGCCGCCGGGTTCCTTGACGGTGGAGACAATGGGAATATCCTGGCCATCTTCTCGTTTTAAGAGGCCGGTATCGCCGGGTTGCCCGCCACCCGTGGGGTAAAATACGGTGCGGTCCAGCAGGATTCCCCGAATATCGACGGCGATCACGGTGGCGGTGCAGTCTCGGGCATAGGCGTCGGCGCGGAAAATTTCTTCGGTGGGCATGGGTGGAGTCTCCTCCCTACATATCAAACAGGTATAAAGTGATGGGTCATGTCTTCAAGAGAATTCATCATGCGGCGCAACAAAGCCGTCCAATTTCGTGACCCGGGGGAAGCGGGAGCGCCCTCAGGCCGTGCGAAAACGGCGGATAAGCAGGATGACAGGCCGAAAAAGTTTCGGTGTAAGCAATGCGACGCGGTGATTGCAGACGCCGACGCACGCATTCCCGTGCATGGCGCCCATGAACATGATTTTCAGAATCCTGCCGGACTAGGGTTTCGAATTAGCTGTTTCGCCGCCGCCCCAGGGGTGATCGAACAGGGCACTCCCAGCTTCGATTTTACCTGGTTCCCCACCTATGCATGGCGGGTGGCGCGCTGCGCGCACTGTTCTTGGCATCTGGGATGGTCGTACGAGGGCGCAGAAGCGCCCCGGGTTTTCCACGGATTGATCCTAACCCGGCTGGTGAGCGCCTAAAAGACGCTCACCTTGGTTGCCCGTCACCGCTGCCAGATCGGTTTTGTCACCTCATTGTCCACATCGGCGCGCGAGAGGCCGATGTCCTTCAAATGGTGATCTGACAATTTAGCAAGGGCTGCGCGTTGGCGGCGCCGCTCCTCCCAGGACCAAAGGATCTTGAAGAGGACAAGCATCGCTTTTTTGACACCACTCACGGGATTTTCCACCACCATCGGGGTTTTCGCGGTGGCCAGGCCCAAGGGGTTCAGCGTGTCAATTGTATCGATACATTTTTGCCTTTCCATGACAAGTCCTCCAAAAAATTGATACAAATACCGTACGCTTGACATATTATCCCCGTCAATATAAACATTGTCACTATGACAATTTGGATTCCGCAGATTGGGGAACGCCGCGGCCCCAAATATCTCGCCATCGCCGATGCGCTGGCCGAAGACATCGCCAATGGCACCCTCACCGGGGGCACCCGCTTGCCCCCGCAACGGGATCTGGCCCATGCGCTGGGCATCACCCTGGGCACGGTCACGCGGGCCTATGCGGAGGCCAAGCGGCGCGGGTTAATCTCCGGCGAGGTGGGGCGGGGGTCCTATGTTTTGGGGGAGGACGCGCCCAGTTATGACGTTCATTTCGGCATCGACGAGGCAGAAGGCGGGCTTATCAATATGGCCCTGAACCTTCCCGCTGCTGGCAGCTCCCATGCATTGTTGCAAGATGCGCTGCGAGGTTGGGGGCAAGTGGGTTTTGGGCCCGGCGCCCTGGGGTTCCAACAGGCGGCGGGGTCTACGGCTCATCGGGAGAAACTGGCGGGCTGGCTAACGGCCTTGGGTTTGCCCTTCGCGCCGGATCGGCTCTTGATTACCGCCGGGGCCATGAACGGACTCCTTTGCAGCTTGATGGCGATCTGCGGCCCGGGCGAGACCGTGCTGGCGGAGGAACTGACCTTCCCGGGTATTAAGTTCTGCGCCGAGCGTCTGGGGCTCAGATTGCATGGCCTGCCCATGGATGAGGAGGGTATTCAGCCAGACGCCTTCGAGGCCGCCTGCCGCGCCACCGGCGCGCGGGTGCTTTATACGGTGCCGACCATTCAGAACACCACCGGGGCGGTGATGTCCGATGCGCGCCGCCGCCAAATCGCTGGCATCGCCAAGGACCACGGTGTGATGATTATCGAGGACGATGTCTACGGGTTTCACCAAAACCCCTACATGGCGCCCATTGCCTGCCTGTACCCCGAGGGCACGTTTTACCTAAACAGCACGTCTAAAATCTTGGCCGAAGGATTACGCATCGGTGCGGCCTTGGTGCCCCCCACTTGGGTGGAGCGGGTATCGCTTGGCGTGCAGGCCTCGGTCTATTTTGCCTCCACCTTCGCGACGGATTTCGTCTGTCATTGTATCGATTCCGGGGTGATGGAGGCGGCGATCCAGGGCCATCATGCGGAAATCCAACGGCGGCAAACCCGGGTGCGGCAGATGCTGGATGCCGCAGGTGTTCACCACCGGCCCAGCGGGTATATCACCTGGGCGGAACTGCCCGCTCCTTGGCGGGCCGAGGAAGTGGTTTCCCGCGCCCGCGACCGGGGGGTGCAATTGATTGGTCCGGCGCCCTTCGCCATTGGCCGCCGTCCGCGCGACGACGCCATGCGCCTCGCCTTCGGCAAGCCCGATACCTTGGTAGACGTGGAAAGGGGGATCGGGGTGTTTATCGATATCCTGCGGTCCAGCGATACCGGCGGAGGGTATCTGGTTTAGGGCTTATGCCACCGTTACCGAATGGTTCAGCGGGCCGTGGCCCTTGCCAAACCCCGGCGCGGTGCGGATTGCCGCCTGCACATAGTCCCGGGCCCGTTCCACCGCCTCCGGCATGGCCAGGCCCTGTGCTAATCCGGTGGCGATGGCCGATGCGGTGGTGCATCCCGTGCCATGGGTATGGCGGGTGTCGATCCGCGGCCCCGCGAAGCTGCGGGGATTGTCCTCATTTTTAAGGAACAATCGGTCGGTGAGGGTATCCCCCGGCAAATGCCCGCCTTTGATCAGCACCGCGCCAGGCCCCAGGGCCAGCAGCGCCTGCCCGGCGTGGACAGCCTGGTCGGTTGTTTCTACTGTTAGCCCGGTGAGGGCCGCCGCTTCGGGAATGTTCGGGGTCACCAGGGCGGCGTGGGGGAGCAATCGCCGTTTCAGCGCCGCGACGGCCGCGTTTTCCAGCAAAGCATGGCCACCCTTGGCCACCATGACCGGATCAAGCACGATGGGAATGTCTGGCCCATATGCCGCAAGCGCATCGGCGACCGCGTCAATCACGTCGGCCCGGTGCAACATGCCGATCTTGATCACATCGGCGCCGAGATCGGTCAGCACGACGCGGATTTGCTCGGCAATGAAAGCGGGTGGCACTTCCTGGATGCCGAACACGCCTTCCGTATTTTGGGCAGTGAGGGCGGTGATCGCGGTCATGGCGAAGCCCTTGAGGGCCGTGACCGCCTTGATATCTGCCTGAATCCCTGCGCCGCCGCCGGAATCCGACCCGGCGACGATCAGCACGCGCCCCGTCACGAGGCTGT
>JBMYUJ010000011.1:0-24640 GCA_049605255.1 Magnetospiraceae bacterium | reverse complement strand
CCTCAATCTGCGCCCCGTCACGAGGCTGTCCTCAATCTGCGCCCCGTCACGAGGCTGTCCTCAATCTGCGCCCCGTCACGAGGCGACTGCTTGTTCCACGGCGGAAACAATCTCGTTCACCACGGTGGTCACCATGGCCGGGTCTTCCGCCTCTGCCATGACGCGGATCAGCGGTTCCGTTCCCGATTTACGAATCAGCACCCGGCCCGAATCGCCCAGTTGGTTTTCCCCGGCCTCGATGGCCTCTTTGACCGTTTTATTGGCCAGCGGGTCCGATCCATTGGCGTAGCGCACGTTTTTCAGGAGCTGCGGGAAGGGCTCGAAAACCCGGCAGACCTCGCCCAGCGTCCGCTGTTCCTGCACCACCACGGCCAGCACCTGCAGGGCCGCCAGCAGCCCATCTCCGGTAGTGGCATGATCGCCGAAAATGATATGGCCCGATTGTTCGCCGCCGAGATTCTGCCCATGGGCCCGCATATGTTCCACCACATAGCGATCGCCGACCTTGGTCCGGGCCAGATCGAGCCCGTGGCCTTGCAGGAATTTTTCCAGGCCCATATTGGACATGACCGTTGCCACCAGCGCACCACCTTTTAGCCGCCCGGTTTTGTGCCAGTCGGCGGCGATGGTGCCCATAATTTGGTCACCATCCAGAACCCGACCGTCGTGATCGCAGATGATCACCCGGTCCGCATCCCCATCCAGGGCGATGCCGAGATCGGCCTTGTTCTTGACCACGGCGACCCGCATGGCCTCGGTAGAGGTAGACCCGCAGCCATCGTTGATGTTGAAGCCGTCGGGCGAAACCCCCATGGGGATCACTTCCGCCCCTAACTCCCACAGCACATCGGGTGCGACCTTGTAGGCGGCGCCATTGGCACAATCGATAACGATCTTCAGGCCGCTCAGGGTCAGGCCTTTGGGGAAGGTGTGTTTTACGAATTCCGTATAGCGCCCGCGCGCGTCTTCCAGCTTCCGAACCCGGCCCAGTTTCTTGGAGGACGCGAGATCAACCTGGCTCGCGTCTTCCATGGCGGCTTCGATTTCCAGTTCCACCGCATCCGACAGCTTATAGCCATCGGGGCCGAACAGTTTGATGCCGTTATCTTGAAACGGGTTATGAGAGGCGGAAATCATCACCCCCAGGTCGGCCCGCAAGCTGCGTGTCAGCATGGCCACCGCCGGTGTGGGCATGGGACCGAGCAAAATGGTATCCATGCCAGTGGCGGCGAACCCGGCGGTCAGGGCGGGTTCCAGCATATAGCCCGACAGCCGGGTATCCTTGCCGATCACCACCCGGTGCCGGTGGCTGCCGCGTCGGAACAGGCAACCGGCGGCCATGCCGACGCGCAAGGCAATATCCGCCGTCATCGGTGCTGCGTTCGCGGTGCCGCGGATTCCATCCGTGCCGAAATATTTTCTGGTCATGGTTTTACTCACGCTATTTGTCGCTGATTTTTTTATCAGAAACCGACGTGGGACATGAGAGATTATTTTTGATGAGGTTACAGGGCGCGTTTCCAGCGGCCATTGCCATCGCGGCAGGCCCGGTTGTCGTAATGGCGTTTGTCGCCCCCAATCGTGAAGGATTCCACGTAGGACCGGCAGAAAAATCCTTTGCTGGTAACGGTTGTTTCCACCACCCGCACCGCGCCGGAATTGCCGCTTTTTGTGTTGCGCCAATAGCGGGTCTGACCATCCTTGCTGGATTCTAACGCTGATTGAACCGTATTGAACGCGATCACTTTGTCCCGTTCGGTCAGATTTGCCTGTTCATCATCGAAGGCTTCGGAAATGGCATGCGCGGTGGATTTTGCGCCGCTGGACACGGCGCGGCCAACGGTGGAAGCGCCATCGGAAATGGCATCGCCCGCATCGCGCATGGTTTGACAAGCAGAGAGGGTGGCCAACAGCGCGGCGGCCACCAAGGCGTGGGTCAGAATTTTCATGGGTTCCTAAATGCCGTTGTTGTTCAGGTTTCGGGTTCGGGTTCGGTGTCGGACTCGGTTTCCTCCGCGGCTGCCGCGTCTTCCTTTGCCTGATCCAAATCGGCCTGATCGACGACGCCATCATCGTTGACATCCAGATCAACCGTTTCCCAACCATCCTTCGGGCCTTCACCAGGCTTGTTTTCCGCAACGTCTTCGTCGGTCAGGGATTCCCGGGCATTGTCCAGATCCTGTTGCGCTTGCTCCAGGTCTGCCTGTGCCTCGGTCAGGTCGTCTTGCGCCTGTTGCTTGGCTTCCTCGGTGGCGTTCGGATCATCCAACACGGATTGAGCGGTTTCGACGGCGTCGATGGCGTCTTGCACCGCTTCCACTTCTTCCGTCAGGTTATTTTCAAAAGGCGTGCCGAAATTCGCCTGCATGGCTCCGACGGAGGCCGGATATCCCAGGGTCTTTGCCAAATCCACCATGGTTTTGACCCGCTCACCGTGATTTCTGAACCCCGTGGCTGGTGCCGATTTCCAACCGCCCTTCAGCATGGCGTCCACTTCCTGGGCGCTCAGCTTCTTTTCCGCCTTACCGGCAGACAGGCCTTTTTCCTGGCCCAGGCTGCCGCCTTTCGCCACATCGGATTTGCCGCGGCCTTCTAACTTACCGTTTTTGCCAGATGCGTTTTTGCCAGACGCATTCTTGCCGTTGTTGGACTTGTTGCCGCTGTTTCCCTTATCACCGCTTTTTCCGGGGCTGTCGCCGCTCTTGCCGTGATCGCCGCCGCTGTTGCCGCCGCCTTTACCGCCGCCGCTGTTGCCGCCGCCACCGCCGCCACCGCCTTTACCGCCGCCGCTGTTGCCGCCGCCACCGCCGCCACCGCCACCGCCGCCACCGCCACCGCCACCGCCACCACCTTTGGCCATAGCGGTTTTAACATCGACGGACAGGGATCCGTTGACGGTGAGGGGCGCCGCGACGAGCGCGGTTACGGCAAACAGAGCCATGCCGCCGAGCAGCGCCGCGCGACAAGATTGGGAAAAGGCTTTTTGAGCGGGAAACATGTCAAATTCTCCAGGCGGGCGGCGATGCACCCTTATCAATGAGATGGTATCACGGTCTCCATAAAACCGCATAGCGTGCTATAAAACTATGCTCCCCATCACAGCAGCGCGAAGACCCGACCGGCATGTCATTTAACCCGTGTTTGTGATGTGGCGATTGACAGCATGGGTCCTCTGAGCTAACACCCGCGAGGGCCACGGCTCCCCAACGGGTCGCGACCCATCTGGGAGGATGGGAGGTACATCAATGACAACGATTCAAAAGCCGGGTTTGCTCCCGGCAAATCCGAATTTTTCTTCTGGACCCTGCTCGAAGCGCCCCGGTTGGACGGTGGCGGCACTGGAGGAAGCCCTAGTGGGCCGGTCGCACCGGTCGAAACCCGGCAAAGCCAAACTGGCGGCGGTGATTGAAAAATCAAAGGCTGTTTTGGGCATCCCGGAGGATTATCTCGTCGGCATCGTGCCCGCGTCGGACACGGGCGCCGTGGAAATGGTGCTCTGGTCCATGCTGGGCGCCCGCGGTGTCGATATGCTGCATTGGGAAAGCTTCGGCAAGGGCTGGGCGACCGACGTGCAAAAACAGCTCAAGCTGGAGAATGTGCGGGTCTTGGAAGCGGATTACGGCACCATTCCCGACCTTGCTGCCGTGGATTTCAACAACGACGTGGTGTTCACCTGGAACGGTACCACCTCTGGCGTCAAAGTGCCCAATGGGGAGTGGATTCCTGATGATCGCGCCGGGCTGACCATCGTCGACGCCACCTCGGCCGTCTTCGCCATGGAAATCCCTTGGGATAAAGTGGATGTGGTCACCTGGTCTTGGCAGAAGGTGATGGGCGGGGAAGCCGCCCATGGCATGCTGGTGCTGAGCCCCCGCGCCGTGGAGCGGCTGGAAAGCTACACCCCCGCTTGGCCATTGCCGAAGATTTTTCGCATGACCAAGGGCGGCAAGCTGATTGCCGGTATCTTCAAGGGCGAAACCATCAATACCCCCTCCATGATCGCCGTGGAAGATGCCCTGGATGGCCTGGATTGGGCCGCCGAAATCGGCGGTTTGTCGGCGCTGGTGGCGCGTTCCGAAAGCAATCTGGCGGCCATCGCCGATTGGGTCGCGGGCAGCGATTGGGCAGCGTTCCTGGCAGCAGACCCGGACATCCGGTCCAATACTTCGGTTTGCCTGAAAATTATCGCGCCCTGGTTCACAGCCCTGGATGCGGATACCCAGGCGGCGGCGGCGAAAAAGATCGTTTCCCTGTTGGATGCCGAAGGCGCCGCCTTCGATATCGGCGGCTATCGGGATGCCCCTCCGGGGCTGCGGATCTGGGCGGGCGCCACGGTGGAGACCGATGACCTGACGGCCCTGTTCCCCTGGTTGGACTGGGCGGCAGCGGAAGTGGAGCGGTCTTATGCCTAAGGTCTTGATATCCGATAAAATGAGCCCACTCGCCGAGCAGATTTTCAAGGAGCGCGGGGTGGAGGTGGATTACCTCCCCGGCAAATCGCCGGAGGAACTTGCGGCCTGCATCGGCGCCTATGACGGCCTCGCGATCCGGTCTTCCACCAAAGTAACGCCCGAAATCATCGCCGTGGCCAGCAACCTGAAGGTGGTTGGTCGTGCCGGGATCGGCGTGGATAACGTGGATATTCCCGCCGCCACCGCCGCAGGCATCGTGGTGATGAACACGCCGTTTGGCAATTCCATCACCACCGCCGAACATGCCATCTCCATGATGATGGCGCTGGCGCGGGATATTCCCCTGGCCAATGCATCCACCCATGCCGGGAAATGGGAAAAATCCCGCTTCATGGGCGTGGAGGTGACCGGCAAAACCTTAGGAATTATCGGTTGCGGCAATATCGGTTCCATCACGGCGGACCGGGCGCAGGGCCTGCGTATGCGGGTGTTGGGTTTTGACCCCTTCCTGACGCCTGAAAAGGCGCGGGATCTGGGCATCGAGAAAGTGGAACTGAAGGACCTTTTCGCCCGTTCTGATTTCATCTCCCTGCATACGCCGTTAACGGAAGCGACCCGCAATATTATCGGCCCCAAGGCCATTGCCGCCATGAAAAAGGGTGTGCGGATCATCAACTGCGCGCGCGGCGGCCTGATCGACGAAGAAGCCCTCAAAGACGCGCTGGAAAGCGGCCAGGTGGCGGGCGCGGCACTGGATGTGTTTTCCAAGGAACCGGCGCGGGAAAGCATCCTGTTCGGCTTGGAGAATGTGATCTGCACCCCGCACTTGGGGGCTTCCACCACCGAAGCGCAAACCAATGTGGCGGTGCAGGTGGCCGAGCAGATATCTGATTATCTGCTGACCGGCGCGGTGACCAATGCGCTGAATACCCCGTCTGTATCGGCGGAAGATGCGCCGAAGCTCAAACCCTATATGAAGCTGGCGGAACAGGTGGGTAGTTTCGCCGGGCAGATTACCCGGTCGGGTGTGAAAGAGGTTACCATCGAATATGAAGGCCCGGTGGCGGGCCTGAACACCAAGCCGCTCACGGCGGCGGTGCTCACTGGCCTGATGCGCCCCATGCTGGATACGGTGAACATGGTCAGCGCGCCGCAGGTGGCCAAGGACCGCAATATCAAGGTTTCCGAGGTCACCCGGGATATTTCGTCGGAATATCACACGCTATTGCGCCTGACGGTGATTACGGAAGCGCAAACCCGCAGTGTGTCGGGCACCTTGTTCGGCGGCAGCAAGCCCCGCTTGGTGGAAATCAACGGTATCCCGGTGGAAGCCGAAATCAGCGCCAATATGCTGTTCATCAACAACCAGGACAAGCCGGGCCTGATTGGCAGCCTGGGCACCACCTTGGGCGCGGCGGGGGTGAATATCGCCAGTTTCCATCTGGGCCGGGTGGCCGAGGGCGGCGAGGCTTTGGCCCTATTGCAGGTCGATGCGGTGCCCGATGATTCCGTGCTGGAAACCGTGCGCGCCTTGCCCAATGTTGTGCGGGCGGAAGCGCTTCAGTTTTGAAGAAACTTGCGCCTATTCGGCGGCGACGGGCGGGGCCTTTTCCGCCTCTGTGGTCAGGCTGAGATGGCCCTTTGAAATATGGGTCTTGATCAGGCTGACCGCTTGGTCCAGTTCCTCGAACGCCTCGCGGGTGGTCCGTGCCCGGTCGATATCGTCGATCAGGGGCAGGGTGGTTTTCTCGTCCATATCCAGCATCTGCGCGAGATAGCGGCCCTTGAGCCGCGCCGCCTTGCGGATCAGGCCCACCACTTCCCCACCTTTGAGTTGGATCACCGCCGCGTTGACCTCGCGGGCCAGTTCCTCATTCTCGAAGGTATCGAGAAGCTGCACGATTTGGTCCGCATTCAACTCGGAAAGGCCGGGAATACGGCTGGTTTTTCCGGTTTTGGCCGCGGTTTTAGAGGTTGCTTTGGTCTCGAACTGTGGAAATCGAACGACGGGCATGGTGAAATAGCTCCCGAGTGAATGGCTGTCTGTAAACCCCGTAGCAACTTCGGGGCCAGAAGCAGGCGCCGCCTGAACAGGCCTAAACCCTATAAAAACATCACTTTTTGGAGAGAAGAGCGAGTCTCGGGGGAGGGGAAATTCCGCCGATCGGCAAATTCTGCCGGAACGATGATTTACTGGCAGCTTCCCGTCGGATCGGACTTCACCATGGGCGCGCGGGCATAGGATTTGAGGTCCTGGTCCCCCACGGGCAGCGGGAAAATAAACTCGAAATCATAGCTGCCTCTAATCACCAGGTAGTGGCAGCCGGTAAAATCACCCGTGCCCGCCTCCGTATCCGCGTCATAATCCGCACCCTGCGCGACGATCGACAGGAACCCACCCTCGGCATCTGTTTCGAGGTTTGGTTCCCACGTTGCCACGAAGGCATCCAGATTGGATCTCGCGGTACCCGGATCACTGCCATAGGCATTCCAATAGACGCGGTTATATTCCGCGATGGCATCCCGCATCACCTCGGTGGTCATGTATTGCAAGGAGGCGCGGTACCAGAATAACCGACCGAAATCGATGAGAGCGAAAATCACCAACAACACGATCGGGGCGACGATGGCAAACTCCACGGCAGTGGCCCCCACCGTATCGCGCCAGAATGACCGTTTGTCATCGGGCTGATTCGGGGTCCCACCAATTCTTTTCTGGAAAATCGCCATCGAAGCTTTATCCGTTTTTCTTGTACTCATGTCCCGGGTCACCCGGTTTATTTCTGCACGAGCGCACTTGCCGATTCTGAAATAGTCCGCGTGTTGAAATACGGAATAACGTTGAACAAGGGTGAAAACTGGTAAGACGCCGAAACGGTAACATAAAACAGGGGGCCGTCATATCCCGCCGTGCAGCTATCACCCGCACCACAGGCGACCTGGATCGTCCGGTCCGTCTGGTCCAAGCAGTAGCATTGAACTGAAGAAACCTGGGGGTTAAAGGTGGTGGGGGGAGAGGCCAAACCAGGCGTTGCCAAGCCCATCGCACCGGTGATGGTGGCTTGGGTTGTGGCATTGTCTTTATAATTGAATTCCCGGGTAATTTCCTGCACCCCGGCGCGGACGGCTTGGGTGAGTTCATACTGGATAAAAATCCATCGGCCAAACTCAACCAGCGCCAGCGTGGTGACCATCATGATGGACAAGAACAATGCCGCTTCAACCGCCGCTACTCCGTCGGTCCGCCGTGGGAAAGATTTTATGTTGCGCCAATGCATCATGAACCCGGTCTTACCAGAACTATACAACTATTCCAACAACCCAACGGCGGTGGCGGTGACTTCGCCAAGGTTGCCATTGGCTGCCCCGCATCCTTCCGAGTGAATGGTCGGATTGCCGGCAATGTCAATGGCCTCGGAATAAACGCCGAAACATTCACCCGTATCAAAGAAGGAGCCATTCCCGTTGATCTGTACGCAATCATTGGGCGCGTAGATGAGGCCCGCCCAGCTTCCGGAGGCATCGCCATTTACCGTATTGCATTGGGACATGGAAGGAAGCGTGATGGTATCCGCTGCCGCATCCCACACCAAAAGGCCTTCACCGCCAGGATTTAAACGGGGGAAACAATCGGTGGCAGCGTCAACGGTACCGCAGTTTGTGTCATCCGTATTATTTTCATCTGCACCCGTATCTGGATCATCCGCGATTGGCGCGCGCAGGTTGATGGTCGCGGTGCCATTCATGGTGAAGTCCGCATCCGAGCCCCAAATGATGAAGGTCACCGGTTCGGGATCACCCGAGGCAGGAGCAGGCGTAGAATCAGCATCGTCTTCGCCTTGCACCACGGCTTGGCTGCTAATATCCACATCCCCATTTGAATAGTAGGTGCCTTTTTCCAGAATATATTCTACAGCGACGGCACCACCAGGGCCTGAGAAATTATGGGTACCGGAGAATCCCATATCACTGTAATAGCCGGGTTTCAGGTAGACCTCGATCCGCCCATCGCCGTCCGCATCCACAAAGCTGGCACTGGGGTCTCCATCGGGCAGGCCATTGGCGTCATAGGGGACATCAATATCCTGGACCGGGGTGCCCGTTGAACTTGGTGCCGAGAGACCGTCAAACGGGTCATCCAATGGGTTGGCATTGGCGACCGGGGTCGCGCAGGATTGGTCGATGGTCGGGTTGCCATCGATATCGATCTCACCCACGGCGGAGATGCATTCCACCTCCGCATCCAAGCTGCCGCCCACATCCAGAGCCGGAGACCCCGTGCAATTGGCATGCACGCCGCATCCGGGCATGTTCAGCGTAGCGCCACCGCCCAGGTCCAGACAGATTTCATCTTCGTTGCCGGACCCCGGATTGTTGGCGAGGCCGACAAGGCAGGCTTCCTGAGAAACAGTGAATTCCCGCGTGCCGGCAATGGCGTAGACGTTAATTCTTGTGGATTCATGGCCGATTACGGCGGAGAACAGCGCGTCCATATCTCGGTCGACCACCGCTTCCACAAGGGTGGCATCTCCGTTCAAGGTGGGGGTCACCTGGCTATGAGTCGGCGACAAATAGGCGTCGAATTCAGCGGCCGGTCCATTGAACCCGGCCTGGGTTGCGGCATGGTAGGCGAATTCCTTGATTTCCGTATTGGTGGCGGCAACGTTGTTCTTATACCGATGCGCCCCGCTCAAAGCGGCGGCGTCTACCACGGACTGCAACTCCCGTTTGGTGACGTACCACAGTCCCACTTCCACGCCCAAGCCGATGAATCCGATCAGGACGGGCATCAACAAGGCGACCAAAAGGATGATCGCGCCTGATTGGCTGCGGGAAAATCTTTTCAGCACCTGAGGGAGTTTCGGTCGTCGCACGTTCATGGCCGTTTAATCACTCCAACTTCACCTACAGATCCGCGCTCTGCACCGCAAGACAGGTGTTGGACGTCGCGAAGATCCGTCCTCGATATCTTGATGTAATCGCATAACACCTGCAATTGCGCGAATCACATTTACGCGATCGATGACGCATAAAGTACAATAATTCTCCGAAGAACATCCTATCGAACCGCCGCTGTCGCCGCTATGACAAATTCCGGTATTTCGCAGTTTATGGCGCCATTGTCGCCCCGTCTTCCCCCAGATGGGGTATAATTCGCCTAATCCGTGGTCAAGACCTTCAAAGTCTTGGATTTGAACTCCCGCCGGTACACGACGCGGGCCACCCAGACGGCGGTGATGGCAAGCAAAACCGGGTGTAGGAACCAGGTCAGCAACGCCACCCCAAAATAGTAGGACCGAACCCCTCGATTATAGCTGAGCACGGCCAGGGTGCCGAGCCGGGCCAGCTTCTGGGCGTGGGCGTCGTGCCGATCTTCCGCTTTTGGTGGCGGCGAGGCGCCCATTAAGGTGGCCGTATAGTTGAACTGCCGCAAAGACCAGGCGAATTTGAAAAAGGCGTAAACGAACAAGAATGCCAGGGATAACACCTTGATTTCCCATAGAGACCCGCTCGTTTGTACCACGAAAGGGAGTGCCAGAAAGGCCGATCGGGCCGTTTCCGCCGAGCCTAACAACGCCAGTAGCCCGCCGATGATCAAAACGGAGACAGAGGCAAACAGCGAGACATTCTGCATCGTATAGCCGAGGATCTGCCCATCGACGATGCGGGTTTCCCGCAACAGCATCTCGCGCATCCATTGCAGGCGGTGGGCATGCATCACCGTATTCAGGTTCTGTTTTTCCGATGCCTTGTCGGCAAAATAGGTGTATCCGGTCCATACCACCAAGAAAACCGCGATACCGAAGATATCCAGCGGTGTTGCGCCAAGTGCGGATAGGCCTCGAAGATCCATATTCTTGCGTCGCCAGGGGCATTTATGGTTTGCGACTCAATCCAGGGTATCGACAAGGATTCCGCTGGACCCTAGACTACCCCCGATTTGACAACGTGCCGCGCTCCGCGTCAAGGCCGCTGCAAACCAGATACGGGTGGGGTTGGATGGATGCTATAACGGAAGGTCGTATTGGGCGGGTGGTGTCACTCTTGGGCGCCAAGGTCATCTTCCTGCTTGACCAGGATACAACCGGCGAGGCCGGGTTCGACGGCTTGCAGATCGGGGTGTTGGTTAAAATCCAGTCAGCCCGGCACGTGGCCATCGGCATGGTCACGGGGCTCAGTATCCCCATGCCCAAGGCGGAGGCCTCGCAAGAGGAATTGCGGATCTGTGAACTGGAACTGGTTGGCGAGTTAACGCCCGACGGGGACGGAGACAAATTGCGGTTCCGGCGCGGCTTGTCGATCACCCCCAGCCTGGGGGATGCGGTCGCCCGCGCCAATCAGGCGGATATCGGGCTGGTTTATGCCCCGCCGTCCGACAGCATTGTGGAAATCGGCACCATTCAGCAAGAAGCTTCGCTACCCGCCTATGCGGTGGTGGATGGCCTGTTGGGGCGGCATTTCGCGATCCTGGGGACCACTGGCTGTGGGAAGTCCTGCGCCTTATCATTGATCCTGCACCGGTTGATGGCGGCGCATGACAGCGCCCATGTGGTGCTGCTCGATCCCCATGGCGAATATGCCAAGGCGTTTGGCAGCCAGGCGGAATGTATGGAACCGGGTGATTTCAATATCCCCGTCTGGCTGTTCAATTTCGAAGAGTTGGCGGAAATTGTCTTTGGGCGCGATCCGAGCGACTATGCCCAGGAAATTGCCGTGTTGCGAGATTTGGTGCAGCGGGCGAAGCAGATGATGGCGCGGGAAGACAAGGTCGATTTCTCCATCACCGCGGATACCCCGGTGCCCTTCAAGATGGGCGATATCAGCCGGATGTTGGATGAAGAGGCGGGCAAACTGGATAACCGCAGCGAGGTCGCCCCCTATTTACGGGTGCGGAATCGGTTGAATGCGTTGCAGAATGACCGTCGCTACGCCTTCATCTTCCAAGGCTCGATGATGGTGCGCGATAACATGGCGCAGTTGCTGTCGCGGATTTTCCGGGTGCCGGTGGACGGCAAGCCGCTGTCTATCCTGAATTTGTCTGGCGTGCCGTCGGAAATCCTGAATGTGGTGGTGTCCATCCTGTGCCGGATGACCTTCGATTTCGCCCATTGGGGCGATCAGGAAACGCCGATCCTGTTGGTCTGCGAGGAGGCCCATCGCTATGCGCCGGCGAATGATGATTCCTTCGAGTCGACCCGGCGTGCATTGGCCCGGATCGCCAAGGAGGGCCGCAAATATGGCGTCTCCCTGGGCATTGTTTCCCAGCGGCCCTCGGAATTGGACCCCCGTATCTTGTCCCAATGCAATTCGATTTTCGCCATGCGCATGACCAACGAACGGGATCAAGAGATCGTGCAGGCGACCCTCTCCGAGGTGTCTTCTGCCCTGATTGATTCCCTACCTTCCCTGGGGAATGCCGAGGCCATCGCGGTGGGTGATGGGGTGGCGGTGCCCATGCGGGTGGCGTTTTCCCGGCTGACACCGGAGCAGCAGCCACGCAGTGCGACCGCGAGATTCTCGGAGGCCTGGAAATCAGGGGCTCAGGGCCACACGGAAATGCAAACCATCGTCAACCGGTGGCGGCGCCAGCGTCGGTAAGCCGACCCTCGAAACCACTTTGACCTAAAGCCCGTGTTCCATTGAATCGAGCACAAGGGCTAAAAAGTCATCGGGCTCCATGGGGCGCCCGTAGAGAAAACCTTGTGCCTCGTCGCAATCCAGATCGCGCAAATAGGTGGCTTGGGTCTGTTTCTCCACCCCCTCGGCGACAATCTCCAGGTTAAGGCTCTTGCCAAGGGAAATCACCGCCCGGGCAATGGCCGCCGAGGAGCTATCCGTATCCACTTCGGTGATAAAGGATCGATCAATTTTCATACGCTTCACGGGAAGCTGCCGCAGGTAGCTGAGTGAGGAATAGCCGGTCCCGAAATCATCGATGGAAAGGCTTACGCCAAGATCGTTGAGGCGCTGCAACACCTCGACGGCATTGCGCAGATCTTGCATTACTGCGCTTTCGGTGATCTCCAACTCCAAAAATTCTGCGGGTAGACCTGTTTCTGCCAGGACCTCGCTGACCAATTTCGGAATGTCTCGGTTCATGAACTGCGCGGCAGATAGGTTGACCGCCAAAGCCAACTTCGGCAGGCGTTCGTCTTTGTGCCAATCTGCGAATTGTTGGCAGGCATTCCGCAGCATGAATTCGCCAATGGAATTGATCAGGCCCGTCCTTTCAGAGATCGGGATAAACTCCTCCGGGCTGATCATGCCCTGCTCGGGATGGTGCCAGCGGGCGAGCGCCTCGGCGCCCACAACCCGGTTTTCCTTGAGCAGGATCTTGGGTTGAAGATAGACCGCGAAATGACCGTCATCCACGGCGGTCCGCAGTTGTTGTTCGATATACGACCGTCGCCGGGCGCGGGCATTTAGTTCTGAATCGAAAAATCGGAATGTATTGCGCTGTTCATCCTTGGCCAGATACATGGCCAAATCGGCGTTCTTTTGCAGTTGTTCGCTACTGTCCGCATCTTGCGGACAGACGGTGATCCCGATAGAGGTGCCGGTAAACAGGTTATGCTCATCGATGGGGAAGGGCTTTTCCAGGGCGGCAAGAATGCGCCGGGCCTGCACCCGGGCATCAATGGGATAGTCCAGTCCCACCTGAATGATGCCGAATTCATCACCGCCGAGCCGTGCCACCGTGTCTTCATCCCGCACGCAAGATTGCAGACGATGGGAGACGGCAATCAACAGCGCATCGCCCACCGCATGGCCCAGGGTATCATTCACGTCCTTGAAGTGATCCAAGTCGAGATACATCAGCCCCACCGTTCGACCGGACCGTCGGGAGGCGGATACCAGCTTTTGCAACCGGTCGTTAAACAGGTTGCGATTGGGTAGGCCGGTGAGGGGATCGTGATTGGCCAAATGTTCCAGATCGGCCATGGCCTGCTGGCGACGGTTTACCTGTTCGGTCAGGGCCGCCTCGCGATGATGACGTTCGGATAGCAGGCTCAACTGGCTGCCGTACCGTTCCAGGTAACTCGAATCACTTGATCGACGGTTACGCAAAAACACCCTGATCGCTCCGGATTTATGGTGACGCCTGAAGGGTTTCCTTACAATTAACGTGGTTAAAGGTCTTGGTCGATCTTATGCGCCTTCAAGGCCCAGGCGAACAGAGCTTTGACATGCTTGTTCCCCGATGACAAACGCTGCGTCATGATCTCCAGCATGTGCCGCAAAATAGGATAACCGACCAAGGGGTTGGCATCCAAATAGTGGCGCAGGGCGGCGGTTTCCACCAAGGCGACGGTACAGCCCTCCGGGCCCGCCGCGACAGTGGCGCTGGCTGTTTCCGCGCCGAACAATGACATTTCGCCGAAAATATTGCCCTGGTCGATATCGGCGAATCCCGGTTTGAAATGCCGGTCTTCTCCCAAATCCACGTCGACGGACACCCGCGCCGTGCCGCTCAGCACCGCATAGACATGTGTATTGGGGTGGCCTTCCGCCAGGATCACGTCCCCCGCCTCGACGGGCATCTCGGTGACTGTCACGGCCTTTTGAAATGCAGATTGGTTAAACAGTTCGACCAGTTCCATACCGCCCTCCGAATCCCACTTTTTTCCGCTCCGCTTGTTTTAAGAGCACATTAAAGAGATTTTGACCCATTCAGCGGCGGTTGTACAGGGAAGGCGTTGCTAACCCGTGACCTAGAGCCGGGGCGATGAAATCATGGTCAAATGTATGGCCAAGATTTCATCCTCGAATCCGCCTCTAAACAATATCTTAGAGGGCGATTCACGCCTCAATTTGTATCAACTCATGATTCAAACTAAGTCGATCGCGCTCTAGCATTTTGGCAGAAAGACCGTCACCGTCGTGCCGACGCCGGGAGCGCTTACCAGTTTGACTTCCCCGCCATGCAGTTCCGCGATGGAGCGGACGATGCTGAGGCCCAGCCCCGCGCCTTCCTGCGCCTGGCGGACATCCGACCGCGCCTGGGTAAACGGTTCGAACACGGTTTCCAAATGCTCGCTATCGATACCGCTTCCCGTATCCTCCACGCTGAATTCCACCCGGTCCGACAGCGCCTCCTTGGCCGAAACGATGATTGTATCGTTCTCGGTGGAGAATTTGAGGCTATTGGAGATCAGGTTGAACAAGACCTGCTTGAGTCGGATCGGGTCTCCCGTGAAATAGAATTCCTGCTCAGGAAGGGCGACCTTCAAGACCACCCCTTTCTGCGCGGCCTCCGTCAGAAAAATGGCGGCGACTTCCTCGACGAAATGCCCCGCTGCGATCTTTGATTTTTCCAGGGTTACCACACCGGCTTCGATCCGGGACAGGTCCAAAAGGTCGCTCACAAGTTCGAGCAGGTGTTTGCCGGAACTATGAATGATCTCAATATATTCACCCCATCGGACATTGCGCAGCCCGTCACCATAGGTATGCAATATGAAATCCGAATACCCGATGATGGAATTCAACGGTGTGCGCAGCTCGTGGCTCATATGGGCCAGGAAATCGCTTTTGGCCTTGTTTGCCCGTTCCGCTTCTGACTTTTCCAGAAGAATTTGCTGCTGCGCCCGTTTGACCTCGGTGATGTCCGTATGCACCGCAACGGCGCCGCCATCGGAGGTTCGGCGCACCGTGGCCAAATAAGTCATGCCGCTCGCCAGTTGCAGTTCCAGGGAGCCGACCGGGTTGTTGTGATAGGCCAACCGTTCCGCAATATAGGCATCACGGGGTTTGTCGAGACGGAAGGTGGACCGGTCCACCGTTGCGCGCAGAAGCGCTTCGAAGGCCACGCCGGGGATCAGCAGTTCTTTTGAATTTTCATAAAACTGCCGGTATCGGTGATTGCACATGATCAACCGGTCATCGGGGCCCCAAAGAGCAAAACCTTCGTTTAGGTTTTCGATGGCGTCTTCCAGATGTCGACGTGCATGGCTCACCTGCGCTTGCTGCTCGTTGTGGTGCCGCTTGGACATACGATAATACCAGGTCGCCGCCAGCAATATCACCACGAGCAGTGCCGTGGGACCCAGCATGGCCCGTGCCCAGGCCGCGGTGATCGCCTCGGAGGGAACAGAGACAAAAATTCCCAAATGGTACTCTGGCAATTTGTTGAAGGACACCAGCTCGCGGTCTGACCCACGCAGCGCCGGTATGCGTTCCCCGGCAGTAAAGGTCATCCATTCGGTACGGCCTGCAGTCCAGGTTTTCAGGGCATTGGCATAGGTTGTGGGTGCCTTGCCTGCATATACATCGTCATAGATCTCCGCAGCCCGGGGCAGGGGGTGGGCATATTGCACATAGCCATCCGTATGGACGATCATTACCCGTGTTGACGGTGGCAGTTCGATCCGCGACCAGACGGTGGTGCCGCCGGTAATCTTGAACCCGGCGGTCATGACCACGGCGATTTCCCCTTGGCGGTCGGGAATGGCGACGCGGATGGGGATGACCCATTGCGTCAACCCTTTCATAAAATAGGGTTGGCCGAGTTGCAGATTTTTCGAGCTCAGCGCCCTTTGAAAACCCGCCCGTCCGACCGGGCTTTGCAAAAGATTGGGCAGGGGTTTACCGGCGGGAATGCCGCTCACCAAAACAAGCTGGCCATCCGGTCGGGCAAGGCCATATCCGGCCATTTCAGGATCGTTGCTGCCGATGCGTTCAATGAGGAAGCGTCCGGCTTCGGGATAGTCATTGGCACCTATTTGAAATAGGCTGTTGCCGATAACCCGCAAGGTTCCCTCGTGGGCAACCAAGGACAAGCGGGTGCCTTGCACGAGTAGTCGATTGACGTATTTCAGCTCATTGACATGCTGCCGTTTCACGGCAAGCCATGTCTGCAAGGTGAAAAGGCTGAAGATAACCACACATAAAGCAAGAAATATCAGGAAGTTGGCCGTGATATTCCGTGTCGTCGACGTGGTGGGCGGTTTTTTCATGGATATGGTGTCAGAATGCCATTGGGAAGACGCGGTTTTTTGTTCTCCCAGCTTACGGTTGTGGCTTTCGGTCTGAAAGTCCCTGTGTAAATAGGGGTTACGCTTTGATCGGTGACTCTGACGCCCGTATGGGCGCTTTTGGCGTCTATACCCCCGTAAAAAGGGTTTGGATAGGATGCGGGCGGTCGTTCCGAGCAGCGGCCCGTCGCGGATGTTTACACAGCGCCCGGGGACGGCGAAGCCCGTCATCATCGACCCCGCTCGAATAGGGGCTAAATACTCCGTCTGTCTTATGGGCAGAATTCAACCCGGGCAAGCGCAGAAGTCTTGAACTGACGCCAGGGGAGAGTTATCGTCTGCCGCCCAAGACGCCGGCATAGCTCAGTTGGTAGAGCAACTGATTTGTAATCAGTAGGTCGCGGGTTCAAATCCTGCTGCCGGCACCATATAAATCAATGACTTAGACGATTTCGGCCAAGCCCTTTTCTGTTGCTGGGTAACAGCATGGGTAACAGGAAACAGATCGGTGGAACCATTGACGGATCGGTTTCCGTGACCCGCTTAAACCCGCCAGATATGTCGCTCAATGCCTAGCTGACCGCTCTCAATTCGGCTGGTTTTTGGTGGTTCCCTTGGGTGTAGCGGGACTCTTGGTTTTGAAGTGCGGAACTCTTGATTCGGTAGCCGGTGATTCTGTAGCAGGATGAGATCGATTTCTCCGCCGAAATATTCGGCCCCTACGATTTGATTTTTAGAGCCCTTTCGACATCAACGATTGGGGCAATATTTGGAAGCATCGCTTATAAAATCATTTGGACTGCGCCATCCCCATTTTCGTGGCGAATCCCACTAGGCACCGGCGTGTAGCTAGCCCCGTCGTTAGGAGCAAAGGGGTCATTAAACCAACGACAAATGCCGTTTCCGTGCCATCAAACAAGCCCTCCTTGTTAAGCAAAATATGGCACATATTTACGGGGCCAAGACACACCCCGCCCAGATAGCCCCCGACAGATGTCGCCCCCTGGTTTTCGGTCTTCGCGCAAATCCACCCACACGCCTGCCCACAGAACGTCCGTCAGGCCCCCGGGAATCCGTTTAATATTGCGTTTAAGGATTTTTCGGTAGTTCGGCAGCCTGGGCGGCCAGATCGCGTTCAGCGGGCCTTAAAACGGCTCGGGGTGGATTCTCGACGGAAAGGGGTGTATGGTCGAAATTGGATGACGGTTCTAACTGGTGGAGTAAGTGTCCACGGATCGGCATTTGGCCCGTCGGCGCCACCGCCACGGGCCATAATTATTTGCGGCGATAGGCGAGCGTGCCAAACCGCTGATCATCGAGATATTTATTCTGCCGGGTTGGATGCCCCGGCTCTGGCGCAAACAACGTGGTGCCAGTCCAGCCGCTCTCGCCAAATTCGAAAACGGTCAGCGCGGATTCTTGGCGCCCCGCAATTTCCCAGCGAAACACATGACGGTGCCGCAGCATCCACTTGCCCGGCTCGCGCCGGGATTCTTCCCAGCGCCACCAAATCTCATCCGGGTCTTTTTTTTTAATCGAGGCACTCGGCCAGGCGGTAACCACCGCATGGCAGAAGATAGCGACAGCGATGACCTGAGAGGGGCGCGGGCAAACGTTTGTCTGACGGTCCCCCCGGGGCCAATAGTCTCAGGAGCCGAAAGAAATAAATTCGTTACATAAATATCAGATTCCATTCATGGAACGTTCACTCGCTACGACGCGGTGGACTCAGTAGCTTCCGCCCTTGGGATTAACACAAAAAATCAGGGGTTAAATCATGACTTTTAAAACAAAGTTGCTGGCAGGCGCCGCGCTTACAGGCGCCGTTCTGTCAACTGGCATTGCGGCTCCCGCGCAGGCGGATCCGCTTGACAGCAAATACACGCTGACCCGTGTAGCCACCGTGCCCGCCGGGTCGGAAGTCACCGGCCTCGCCGTCAACGCCATGGGCGAACTGTTCTTCAACGCCCAACATCCGGGCGGTGACGACGAATACACGCCAGGCGCCGTGCCCGCCTTTATCGGCTATGTCAGCGGTCTCGATATCTCTTCCGGCGTCGACCATCTGCCCATGCCGGCCCCAGCCGATTGGATGCAGGCCAATGTGGGTGAGGGGACTTATATCATCCTCGGGGAAGCAGGCGAGGCGATCAACGGTGGTACCCAGGTTCTTGGCGGTGTCTACGACGTGGACGGCAACCTGATGTATGTCAGCAACGACGCGGACGTGAACAGCTTTGTACCGCTGAGCGACACCGCCGCCTATCTCTATACCGGATGGGAAGGAGCTGGCATCAAGGGTGCCTCCGCCATCAGCCGGTTGAAATTGAACAAGGTGGGCGGCGTGTGGGTCGCCGATCTCGATGCCTCCGAGATGATTAACCTTTCCTCCATCTATGGCGGCTGGGTCCTGTGCTTTGGCCACGAAACGCCGTGGAATTCGGCTCTGGTGGCGGAAGAATATTATTATCTGAACACCGCGCTGTGGAACTATCCCGGCCATCACGACGACAACTACCTGCCCTATTACCTCCCCACCAGCACCAACCTCAGCTACCATATTCCGGGGATCATGGGCGTCTACCGGGGTGAGTTCCCGAACCCGTATCACTACGGATACCAAATTGAGATCACCGATCGGGATCAAGCGACCCCCACCCTGGTGAAACATTACGCAATGGGCCGTTTCAGCCATGAAAACGGTGTGGTGATGCCCGATAACAAGACCGTCTACCAGTCGGATGATGACTCCGGTCAATACACCTCGCCAGAATACAAAACCAATTCCGGCGGTGTGTTGTTCAAGTTCGTTGCCGATGTGGCCAATGACCTGAGCGCCGGTACCCTCTATGCCGCCAAGATCAAGCAAATCGGCGGTACGGACATTGAAAGCACCAAATTCAAGGTGGAATGGATCGAACTGGCCCACGGCAGCAATGCCCAAATCGCCGATTGGATCGCCGAGTATGACCAGGTTACCGACGCCGACTATGTAGCGGGCGAGTCCAGCTATGTCAGCGATGAGGACGTCCTGAATTGGGCCGAAGGCAAGCGCAACATGGACATCGACGGCAACGGCGTGGTCGGTACCTACCCCGATGACCGCCCCGCCTTCCTGGAAAGCCGCAAGGCCGCCGCCGCCATGGGCGCCACCTACGATTGGAACAAGATGGAAGGTGTTACCGCCGACGGGCAGAATGTCTATCTGGCGATTTCCTCCATCACCCAAACCATGACCACCGACTGGGGCGATATCGATTGGATGACCGGCGAGAATGTCGATGCCAGCAATGGCGACATTGCCATGCAGGCGGAGGCCTGTGGTGGCGTCTATTCGGCCAAGCTCGATAAAAACTTCGATATCTCTTTGCTGAAACCCGCGACCATGGGTGAAAGCAAAACCTACGCAAATCCCGATAATGCCGGTGTTGAATGTAACCTGGATAAGATTGCCAACCCGGACAACATCCTGTCCATCGGCAAGGGCCAGGTACTCATTGGGGAAGACTCCGGTGATCACGGCGTGGATATGCTGTGGTTGGCGACCAAGAACGACTAATCCTTCGTTCAGCGTCTCAGAAACGGAGGGCGGAACCGGAATGCCGGTTTCGCCCGCCTATTCTTATGCAATTTAATATTGCATTTACCGCTGTCGGGTCTGCAAAGTCGCCCACCGACCGAATCCTGTTAGAGGTTTTCCCGCCGCTCTGGTATATCCGAGAGGGTTTTGCCGTGTTTGGGGGCAGAAGGAAGGTTCGGTAACAGTCGGAGCGGTCAATTCGCGTGTCAGAGTGATGATTGCCTTTCAAGACATGATACTGCTGGTGATGGCGCCGTTTGTGGGGAGCTTCCTCGGTGTGTTGGCGTATCGCCTGCCCTTGGAATTGTCGGTCGTGGTGGGCCGGTCCGTCTGCGATGGCTGCCAGCGCGTCTTGCGCCCGCTGCAACTCCTCCCTGTATTTGGGTATTATGTGCAAAAGGGCCGCTGCGAAACCTGTGAGACCCGAATCCCGGCACTCTATCCCGGCCTGGAGCTGGCGGCCTTCGGCATGGCGCTTTGGGCGGTAACGGTGACCGATGGTGCGGTCACCTGGATATCCTGCGCCCTGGGATGGGCGCTCCTGACCCTCGCCGCTATCGACATGCGCCATTTTTGGCTTCCGGATGTTTTGACCCTGCCGCTGCTGCTGTGCGGGCTGGCGACAACCTATTGGTTACAGCCCGAAGCATTGAACGCCGCGCTGCTCGGTGCCGCGCTCGGCTATGCCGCGTTTCGCCTCATCGGTTGGGGGTATGCGCTGATGCGGGGGCAGGAAGGCTTGGGCCAAGGGGATGCCAAACTCTTTGCCGCGGCGGGCGCCTGGCTGGGCTGGGCGGCCTTGCCAGCCGTGCTGCTGTGGGCGGCGTTGGGTGGATTGGCCTTCATGCTGGCCATGCAGTGGGATCGCGGCAATGCCCTGCCTTTTGGGCCGTTTCTCGCCATGGGGATCTGGATCACCTGGCTTTATGGTCCGCTGGAGGTGATGCCATGACCCTCCCCCAGGATCGCGCTGGTTTCGAAGGCGCTCTCGCGGAACGCCTGGTGGGCGGGAAGGTACTGGGCCAGGACGCCCTTGATCGCGCACGCCGCTTGGTGGATTCTGGCGAAGGCGACAGGTTGGAAGCCGTGTTGTGCCAACTCGGGCTGATCGGCGAGGCGGAGATGACGGCCCTGATCGCCGATGTCGGCGGCTTCGAGTTGGCGAACGGGTCGGATATCCCGGATGCGCCCGTGGCGCCGGAGAAATTGACCGCGGGTTTTCTCAAGGAATCACGCCTCCTTCCCCTTTCCCTTGACGGTGAGGCCTTGCGGGTCGCCATGGTGGACCCGTTCGACAGTTTCGCCCGGCAGGCCCTGGAACTGACCTTGGGCGTGACGGTGCTTCCGCTCATCGCCCCGCCCGCCCTGGTGGAAGCCGGGTTCCGGCAGCTTTATGGCGCGGCGCGCGCGGAGGCGGTCGCCGATCTCGGCCCCGTGGGGGATGCGGGCGGCGATGTGGAGCGGCTGCGCGATCAAGCCTCCGAAGCGCCGGTGGTAAAGCTGGTGAACGGCTTGATCAACCAGGCGGTGGAGGCGCGGGCCTCCGACATCCATCTGGAACCCACCGCCGGGCGGCTTCGGGTGCGGTTCCGCATCGATGGCTTGTTGCGAGAGATGGAAACACCGCCCGCCACCCTGGCCGCCGCCATCATCTCGCGGATCAAGATCATGGCGCGGCTGGATATCGCGGAGCGCCGCCTGCCCCAGGATGGCCGCATTCGGCTCGCTGTGCGGGGGCGGGAGGTGGATTTCCGTGTTGCCACCACCCCCACCATTCACGGCGAAGGGGTGGTGCTGCGGGTGCTGGACCGGGGCGGGTTGACCCTGGATTTCCCGTCCCTGGGCTTTACTGATCAGCAAGAACAGCAGTTTAAGGGGCTCCTCAAGCGGCCCAATGGGGTGCTGTTGGTGACCGGACCCACCGGGTCTGGCAAATCCACCACGCTCTATGCGGCCCTTTCCGCCCTCAACGCGCCGGGCAAGAAACTGATCGCCATCGAAGACCCGGTGGAATATCAGTTGGAAGGTGTCAACCAGATCCAGGTGCAGCCCCGCATCGGATTGGATTTCGCCACCCTGTTGCGGTCCATCTTGCGGCAGGACCCGGATATCATCATGGTCGGCGAGATCCGCGATCTGGAAACCGCCCGCATCGCCACCCAGGCCGCCCTCACCGGGCATTTGGTGCTCTCCACCCTGCATACCAATTCGGCGGCGGCGGCGGCGACGCGGCTGTTGGATATGGGGGTGGAACCATATCTCCTGGCCTCGACCCTGATCGGCGCGGTGGGCCAGCGCCTGGTGCGGGCCCTCTGCACGGACTGCCGGGAAAGCCGGCCCCCCACGGAGTCGGAGCGTCGGGAATTACGGCTCGACCAACTGGTAGAGACTCGGAAACTTCATTTCGGGTCCGGCTGTTCCACCTGCGGCGGCACGGGCTATAAGGGGCGGACGGCGCTCTTGGAACTCCTCCCCATGAGCGACGGTGTGCGCCGACTCGTTCTCGACAGCGCCGATGCGGGCGCGATCCAGGCCCAGGCGGTGGCGGAAGGCATGGCGCCGCTCTATCAGGATGGCATGGCAAAGGCGATGACCGGCCTGACCTCGGTGGAAGAGGTCCTGCGGGTGACTCGGGAGATTTAGGCCATGCGATACCGCTATCGGGGCGTAAAAGCCAACGGAGATGTCCTGACCGGCGCGCTGGACGGCGCCAGCCGGGAGGATGCCGCACGGCAGGTTTATGCCCTGGGGGTCACCCCCATTTCCATCACCCCGGAACAATCCGGGATCGCCGCCCTGCTGGCCATGGAGATCGGCGGCGGCGCGGGGTTATCCCCTCCCGTGGTGACCGCCCTGACCCGGGATTTGGCGGCCCTGCTGGCCGCTGGTTTGCCCTTGGCCCGGGCCTTGGAATTGTTGGCACAGCTTAACGAAAAAGCCGCCGCCAGAAAGCTGGTGCTGGGCGTTTTAGAGCGGGTGCGCGGCGGCGTCACCTTGGCCGAGGCCCTTGCGCAATGGCCGGAGAGCTTCCCCGCCGACTACCGGGCGCTTGTGCAGACCGGCGAGGCCTCGGGCAATCTCGCGCAGACCTTGGAAACCCTGGCCGAAACCCGTGCGCGGGCCGAAGCGTTGCGCGGCCAGGTGATCTCCGCCCTGATCTATCCAGCCATTCTGCTGGTCGTCGCCGGGTTGACCATCATGATCCTGCTGACCCTCGTCCTCCCACAGTTCGAGCCCTTGTTTACCAGTGCGGGGGCGCAGATGCCCTTGCTGACCCGTGTTTTCATGGCCCTCGGGGATTTTTTGGGGGCCTGGTGGTGGGCATTGCTTGCCGGCGTCGCGTTGGCCTGGATGCTGTTTCGCCTTGCCTATCAACGGCCCGGGTTTCGTCTTGCCGTGGATGCCGCGCTGTTGCGCTGGCCCGTGGCCGGGCCCCTTCTGGCGCGGCTGCAAGGGGTGCGGTTCGGCCGCGCCTTCGGCATGTTGTTGGCGGGCGGCGTGCCGGTCCCACAAGCCTTGGATACGGCCCGGGCGGCGGTCACCAATGCGGCCCTGGGCGCGCGGGTGGACGCGGCGGCGCAAGGGGTCCGTCTCGGTCAGCCCCTCTCGTCGGTCGTGGATGAGACATCGGGCTTTCCGATCCTGCTCGGCAAAATGATCCGGGTGGGGGAGGAGACCGGCGCCCTTGACGACATGGTTGACCGGGCGGTATCCATCCTGGATTTGGAGGCACGACGGGGCCTGGAACGGCTGGTCTCCCTCCTGGTGCCCGGCATCACGTTGATTTTGGGGGGCTTCGTTGCGCTGATCGTCAGCGCCATTTTGTCCGCCATGTTTCAGGCAAATGAATTGGTGTTTTAGAGTGGGGATTCGATGAAGAATTCAGGGGCAACCTTGCGAAACCTACCAACTGGTCAACGGGGATTTACCTTGTTGGAGCTTCTTGTGGTTTTGGCCATTTTGGGGCTGATCGCTCTCTTTGCGGTGCCGCAGGTAACCCGCTTGTTGGGCGGGGCGAAATCCGATGCGGCGGCCATTCAGGTGACCAATCTGTCCTCCATCCTGGATCTTTACCGTATTGAAACCGGGCGTTTCCCCACCGATGCGGAAGGGTTGGAGGCGCTCAGAACCAAACCGGCCGAGGCCAAGGGGTGGAACGGCCCCTATGTGCAAAAAGCGGAAATGCTGGTCGATCCGTGGGGGAATCCCTATCAATATCGCTTCCCGGGGGAGCATGGCGAATACGATATCTGGAGCTTCGGCGCCGATGGTACCGAAGGGGGCTCGGGTGAAGACGCGGATGTGGTCAGTTGGTAAACCCGTAGCGCGAGGCTTCACGCTCCTGGAATTGCTGGTGGTGCTGGCGATCCTGGGATTGTCCCTGGTTTTCGCCATCCCTGGATTTCGTCCCGCGGCCCTGACCTTGCCGCGGGAGGGCGCGGCGTTGACGGATGTTCTGGCCCAGGCCCGGGGACGGGCCCTGGCCACGGGGCGCCTGGGCCCGGCCGTGGCGGGAACCATCGGCATTGCACCGTCAGCCAACCTGAATCCGGAAGGCGCCTACCCGTCCATGTTCGAGCCCGTCCACGGATCGGCACCCGATATCATGGGTAAAGGCATCGCCAATCCGGTGGGCCAGATTTGGTCGGGTGCCCTAATGCTGAAGCACCTGG
>JBMYUJ010000010.1:0-67298 GCA_049605255.1 Magnetospiraceae bacterium | reverse complement strand
GCAATTACCCATTTTACCGGCCCAGGCGGGCGCCCCCGCTATAACCCGCTGACCGTTGGCGCCCTGGTCCGCTTCGACCAACAGGTATTTGGTGCACTGGGGCCCGATGGCTTCCCCGATACCGCAGATGCCTGGATTCACCCGCAGGGCCTCAGCCGCCGCATCGAATGGGCGCGCGGCGTCGCCAAGCAATTGGTGCGGGAATCCCCGACCATATTCCTCCGCGCCGCCTTGCCGGAAACCGCCATGGACGACACCATCTTCGCCGTGGAAAACGCCATGGACCGGGATGAAGGCATCGTCATCGCCCTTGCCAGCCCGGAATTCAATAGGAGATAGCCCCATGCTGACAAGACGTGCTTTCTTGAGCGGAACCGCCGCGGCGGCGGCCCTGGCTTCCTTCCCCGGTATCGTGCATGGCGCCGTTAATAGCGATCGACGGCTGGTGGTGATCGTGCTGAGGGGCGGGCTTGATGGGCTGGGCATGGTGCCGCCGCTCTCTGATCCCCGGTTGCGGACCTGGCGACCCAACCTGAGCCAAGCCATCGAGGCGCGGGCGGGGATTGTTCCCCTCACGGCGGATTTCGGCCTGGATAACCGAGCGGATAATATCGGGCGCCTGTTCGCCAAGGGCGAGGTCGGTTTTGCCCATGCGGTGGCCACCCCCTATCGGGAGCGCAGCCATTTCGACGCCCAGGATGTGCTGGAAAATGGCACCGCCACCAACGCGGGCGCGCGGGATGGCTGGCTGAACCGGGTGGTGGGCGCCCTCGCCCCCGCCCGCCCCGATTACGCCCTCAGCGCCGGGTGGAGCCAATCCTATTTGATGAAGGGCCCCGCCCCCACCATCGGCTGGGCACCGGATAGTCGCCTGCCCCTGGCCTCCAACACCCAAACCGTGTTGCAGACCTTGTATGCCAAGGACCCGCTGTTTGCCCAGGCGTTCCAGGGCGCCGTCGCCATGCGGGGCGAGGGCATGGCCGGGATGGGCCAGCCTCGGGTTCGCCCTGGCGATACCAGCAGCATCGGCGCCATGGTCGGTCAGGCCTTATCAGCCCCGCAAGGCACCCGCATTGCCGGTTTCGCCGTCGGCGGGTGGGATACGCATATCGGCCAGGTAAACCTGCTGGGCACGGCGCTGGGGCGGCTCGACGCCACCTTGATGAGCCTGTATGACGGGTTAGGCGCGGCCTGGAACAACACGGCGGTTCTAGCCGTCACCGAATTTGGCCGCACGGTGCGGGAAAACGGCACCCATGGCACCGACCATGGCACCGCCAGCGTGATGATGTTCGGCGGCGGGCTGATGCGCGGGGGCCAGGTGATCGGCGACTGGCCCGGGCTCGCGGAGAAAGACCTGCACCAGAACCGAGATCTGCGCCCCACCTCGGATGTGCGTCGCTATGCCGCTTGGACCCTCAAGGGCCTGTATGGCCTCTCCGACGCCGTGTTGACCAGCCGGATCTTTCCCGGGCTGGAGATGGGCCGAGACCCGGGGATTCTAAAGCTTTAGGGCCGCCCTCTTACCAGTAGGCCTTGAGGGCCCCGGCCTCCACCTTGGCTTCAAAAGATTTCAGCGGATGGGTGCCTTTTTCGACGCAATCCCCGGTGCCGAGATCAAACTTCCATTGGTGTTTCGGGCAGGTGAGCTGTTTGCCCGCCACCGCCAGTTCCGGAATATTGGTGACCTGATGGGGGCAGGTGCTGTCGTAGACTTTCACGGTATCTCCGGTGCGGTACACAAACAGGCTGCGAAAATCGACGGTGACATAGGTGGCATCCCCTTCCGGGAAATCTTCGATTGGCCCCAGATCATGCCATTCCGGATCGGCCCCCAGGATCTCCGTATTAAAATCCGGGATGTTCATGGACAGGATGATATCCACCGCCCAGACGATCTTCGCCAGACCCAAGGTGGGGAAAGCCATCAGCAGGGCATCCAGGATTTCATTGGGGGTGCAGCCATCACGCAAGGCGCGGGACAGGTATTGTTTCAGCCCGTTTTCCGTTTGCACATCCACTTTGGTAATGACCGAGATCAGATCCCGGGTTTTCACGTCGAGATGATCTCCGGCGCCCTTCAAAAACTTGAAATAACTGGTCATGGCATCCGGTCGGGCCTTGACGAGGTAATTCAGGGCGTCGCTCATGCCGTTTCTCTCCTGATCAGGTGATGGGTTAAAATGATTAACACCGGTTATGGCGGATTTATCGCAGCCAATCCAGACCAATAAGATATTTTCATTGGCCCTTGCCGATTGCCGCAATCCTAGAACCGGATCGTTGAAATCCTGGACATCCTTTTGACCGTGATTTCAACGTGAATCCGTCTCTAAATAAAATCTTAGAGGGCGATTCACGACTTAATCTGTATCATTTCATGATCCATATTAAGTCGATCGCGCTCTAGGGCGCGCGTATGCTGATCTTCCGATGAACATAGGCTCTTTTCAAGGATCGTATTCTGTGATGATGACCCGCTTATCCCGCCTCGGTTTGTATGTGATGGTCCTTGTCGCCAGCCTTCTGGGACTCGGAGGTACGGTACAGGCGGAACAGCGTTTGGCACTGGTGATCGGCAACGGTCTGTATGATACCGACCCCGTGAATAATGCGGGGACCGATGCGGTGGTCGTGGCCGCCGGATTGCAGGAAGCCGGGTACCAGGTCACCGTGCGCACCGATCTCAGCCGCCAATATATGACGCAAGCCCTGGATGAATTCGTTCAGGGACTGAAAGCGGCGGGGCCCGACTCCCTGGGCGTGGTCTATTTTGTCGGCAAGGGGCGGGTGATCGACGGCGAGAATTACCTCCTGCCCTTGGATGGCGACCCCGCAAAACCCGAAACCGCCATCTCTCTCTCCAGTCTGTTGACTGGCCTTCAAACCGTGGACAATCGGCTGACCCTGGTGGTTTTGGATGCCAATACATCCGAGGAAGGGCTCCGTGAGATCGACGTGCCGCGTGGGCTCTGTGTGATGTACGCCGCGCCGCCGGGAGAGAAGTCCCAGGCGCCGCGCGGCCTGTTTGCCCGTTTTTTTGGCTATGCCATGAGCCAACCGGGCAAATCTCTGTGGTGGCTGTTATGGGAGGTGGATACCGAAGTTCGGCAGGCCACAAATAAGCTGCAGGGGATTTGGTATAACGGGACCGAGGGATTTGATCCCAAGGAAATTTACATGGGGTCTGTGGATCAGAGCCCTATCGGAGCAGCTAATCCCGGACTTGATGGCGTCATCGATACAGGCGCCCCGGTCATGAAGGACGTGGAGCCGAACCTGATCGGCGATCCCAAAACGAAGGTCAAATTGAAAAAGAAACGCCGGGGCCTCTCGCTGGTCACCACAGAGGTCACGCGCTACCCAACCCTGGATGTGGAAGGCGAGGAAGTGACCAGCGGAGAAACCCTCTGGGCGGAATTCTGGCTCTCTACCGACCTCATCACACCCGAGGTTTCCGTCAAGGCCGAGCCCTCCGGTGAAAAGGCCGCCGTGACCGCTGACGGCGCGTTGCAGTTAAAGCTGCCCGATGATCCGCAAAAAGACGGTTGGACCCTTAAGGTGGTGCTCGCTGCCTCTGGCTTTACCCTGGAAGACGGCGAGGCAGAACGGGAAATTTTCCTCCCCCGGGAGGACGAGTCCGAGCCGGTAATGTTTAATCTTCGCGCCAAGGAAGGGGTCAACAAGCCCCGAAAATCCCGCATCCGCGTGACTCTCTGGCACGAGGGGGAATATTTGGCCCGCGTCTGGCGGGATGTGACCATTTACCCGGCGGACAGGGTGGCCGATGCCGAGGGGGCCGCCCCGGCCCCAACGGTCGAGGCCGTGAAGGCAGCGGCAGATCCGACACCAACGCCCCCATCCGCCCCGATGACCTTTGGCCGGGCGGCGATCCCCGATCTCACCGTCCATATGCTGTTCGACAACCCGGGCCAATTGGGCACGGGGCAGATCATCGTCGCCTCCCCCCATTTCCGTCCGCCCTCGCGGCTGGTGGTACAGCCCATGGAGGTGCCGCCGGAGCTGGGCGAATGGCTCGGGGAAAATTTTATCGACGTGATGGACCTTGCCCAGGCGGCGGCCGAACCCTCGGAAGATCAAAAATCCTTCGCCTTGCTGAAGATGCGGGGCCTGGGCTGTGCCCTCTATCGTCATTTTGCCCCCGCCGGTTTTAAGAAAGCCTTCGACGATTTGGCCGCCGACCCGGCGGTAAACCTGCAAACCATTCAGATCTTCTCCAACGATCCCCTGCTGCCGTGGGAGATCATGGTGCCCTCGGAGGATTGCTCCGGCGACCGGGGCTTCCTGGCGGTGGATTATCAGCTCGCGCGCTGGCATTTGGATGGCGGCCCCCGGCAACGGGAAAAGCCGGTTCAATCCTTGGAAATGGCAGCGTTGAATGCGGTGGTGCCCCGCTATGAAGGGGAAAACCTGTTGCCCTTCCAGGAAACAGAGGTCGCCGCGCTGCGCAAAATCCCCGGGTTCAAGCAGGTTCCCGGCACCTTTTCGGAAATCCAGGCCCTGTTCCAAGGCGGTGCACAAGGCGTGGTGCATTTCAGCGGCCACGGCCTTGCGGGGGAAGGCTTAGTGCCCGACTATGCGGTGCAGTTGGAAGGCCGCCGACTGGATGTGGCCACGTGGCGCGCCCTGACCCAGGGCAAGACCGCCGAAGGCACCCTGTTCTTCTTCAATGCCTGTGAAGTGGGCCGGGCGGAATCCGTCGCGAATTTCGTGGATGGCTGGGGCCCGGCGGTGCTGGATACGGGCGCCAGCGGATTTGTCGGCGGTCTGTGGCCGGTGGTGGACCGGTCGGCGGCAGATTTCGCCGCCCGGTTCTATGATCAGGTGGATGCGGGCTTCCAGCAGAACCAACCGGTGAAGGTGTCGGAGGCGTTACGGCAGGTCCGACAGCGATTTTTGGAGACCGGCGACCCCACCTATCTGGCCTATGCCTATTATGGGGACGTGAACCTCGTCATGCGCCGCCGCTAAACTGATCGGCCAACACGGTCCTTGCCAAAGGAACCGTTACCGGGTGTTTTGCCGCCAGGGCCTGCTGGTCCAGCGCCGCAACGAACGCCCGCACCGCCGCAAAGGATCGCTCCAGGCGGGGCAGCGCATAGGCGATCACTTCGGGTGGCACGGTCATTTGTCGGTCGGCGCATTGCTTCACCATCACCGCCTGCAGGAGCGCGTCATCCGGCGCACCGATGCCGACTGCGGGCGCGCCCCGGAGGCGGGATTGCAGATCCGCCAGGGCCAACGGCCATTGGGCGGGCGGAATTTCCCCGATCAGAAGCAAAGTGCCCCCCTGCTCCCTCAGATGGTTATACAAATGAAACAAACCCCGTTCCGCTTCTGCGGACAGGGGCAAGGCAACCTCATCCAACAACAAGGCCGTTGCGTTGCCCACGAGGTCCGCGGGGGGCACCTCCGTAACGTCACGAAGGCTGTTGGCTCGCCCGCCCGTTTGGGTAAGGTAGACCTGCGCCAAATGGGATTTGCCGCTCCCCGGAGGGCCATACAAAGTGAGGAAAGGGGCGGGCCAGTCTGGCCAACGATCAATCCAACGGACGGCGGCGGTGTTGCAATCTGCCACCAGAAAATCTTCGCCTTGCAAGGCAGGCCGAAAGGGCAAATCAAGCGGGAGCTGCGTCGGCGGGGTCACGCGGGGGAATTGCCTTTGTAGAACGGGCTATCGAGATATTGCTTGAGTGCAAATCGCACCACGACGCCGATGACTGCCGCCACTGGCACTGCAAGCATGACCCCGGTGAAACCAAACAGGGAACCTCCCGCCAACAGGGCGAAGATCACCCAGACGGGATGCAAGCCCACCTTGTCGCCGACCAATTTGGGGGTGAGGAAATTGCCTTCCGCCAACTGACCGATGCCGAACACGGCCACCACCATCAACGGATGCTGCCAATCGCCGAACTGGGCGATGGCGATGGCAAGCCCGGTACCGAATCCCAACAAGGAGCCGAAATAGGGAATGAAGGAGATCAATCCGGCGACGATACCCACCACCAGCCCGAAATCCAGACCGATCAGGCTCAGCCCCAAGGCGTAAAACACCCCGAGAATGAAACAGACAGTGGACTGTCCGCGCACGAAACCCGACAGGGTGATATTGATGTCGCCCATGATTTCGCGGATCGAACGGGCGGAATCCCGTGGCAGCCAGCCATCGATTTTCGCCACCATCACATCCCAATCGCGGATGAAATAAAAGGTCACCAGCGGGGTCAATACCAGCAACGAAAGGATATTCACGATCGCCATGCCGCCGCTCAGCAACCCGGCGAGAACGCCGCCGAGCCATTTTAGCATGGTGCCGATATAGCCGCCGGTGGCATCGCGGATTTTATCCACCGCATCGGGGGCAACCAGTTGAAACTGTTCTATCAACGGCAGAATAAAGCCCCGCAAGGCATTCAGATAATCCGGCAGGCGTTTGGAAAAGCCAAGGATCTGCACCTGTAATGTTGGGAGTAAAATCGCCAAGCCAATCAACAATAACAGGAAAAAGCCCACGGTGATGACGATGGTCGCCGATAGTCGGGACAAGCCTTTTGCTTCCAGCTTATCGGCCAGGGGATCCAGCAAATAGGCGATCACCATACCCGCGACGAAGGGCATCAGCACATCGCGTAGCACGAAGACAAGGAGAAGGAAAACGATCCCGCTGATCATCCAAATCATGGCTTGGCGTTGAATGCTCATGGTGCGGGAATCCCGGTGGTAAGGTATACGGTCGCGTGGGTGCAACCAGGCCCCCAAAGTGCCTCAAGCGGCGAGGGGATTAAAGGCAAAAAAGGCGGGATCGCCCTGAAAAGCCCCCAACAACCCCTAATTTTGGGGGAGAGACCGGCGCAACACCCAGTCACCCAGGGTCTCCTCCAAAATCAGATTGCGTTGTGCCAAGGCGAGGACCAGTTGATCGATTTCACCCAGATAATGCACCATGATCCGCGCTTCTCCAGGGGAAAGGGACACCACTTCCGTCTCCTGAATCACCGGCAGCGTGGCCAATCCGTCGCGGATAGACACCCATTCGCCCAGCGTCTCAACAGGCACCCGTGCCGCCAGCGAGGACCGCACCTCGTAGCGGATCAACGTGGCCTGTTTCCAGCTTTCTTCTAACGCGGCCCGTGTTTCCAGAACCGCGGGTCGCAGTGCTTCAGCCGTTAAATCCCCGGCAGGAAGCGCGACCGACAGGCGCACCGGATTGCGCCGGGCATCATCGGTCAGCCATTGCACTGTAATGTGCAGTTGGTCGGCCTGCGGCTGCGCCTGCATCACCAGCGCACCGCCCGCATTATACCGCCGGGCCAGGGTCAGCAACGTCGCGCCGTCACCGGCCAAAACCTGCGCCACCGGGGCGCCGGAAATATCCGCCAGGTCCCCTAAGGGTTGAACGAGGGGAATCAACCCATCCTCCGGATCTTCGGCGTTCCAGGCGGCACGCCAGGGATTGTCCTCCTCCCACAGCCTTGGGGATTGCCCCGTGTCGAGCACCGGCACCACGACCAGCCGTTTGCTGACCGTTTCAGCGACGCCGATTCCCGCCTCCCGCAACAGGCTGCGCACGGCATCGGGTTCGAAAGCGAACCGCAGCGCGGCGATATACCGCACGCTGGAGGCTTTCTCTGAAATCACCCCAAATTCCCGCTCCATCTCCTCCAGCATCTCGGGGGCCGGAGCCGGCAGGCGATCATGATCCACCGCCAAGGTCAGGCGCTCTAGCACATGGCGCAACGCGATACCCCGCCCTTCGGCAATGGCTTGCTGGCGCGCCAGTTCAGCGTTCTTGGCGGTCACATCCACGGGGATGTTGCTGGCGGCGAAGATGTCTCCGGCGGTGGCTTGGCCGCCCGAGAGGGCGAATAGGGCGATGCACAGCCCCCACAGTGCCCCGGCCAAGGGCAAAACGCGAAGTTTCATTGAAAACGGCTCCGGTTTGTTTATTGTCTCAGCAGCTTTTGGCGGCCAACAGCCGCAACCTTGTACTGTAATCGGGTCAACACCATGGCGGAAGGGCCTCCAGCCCCGGGTTCACCGGCTTTATCCTATAAAGACGCTGGCGTCGATATCGATGCGGGCAATGCCCTGGTCGATGCGATCAAACCCCATGCGAAAAGCACCACCCGCGCCGGAGCGGACGGAGCCTTGGGTGGGTTCGGTGCGCTGTTCGATCTCAAGGCCGCAGGCTATGTGGACCCTATTTTGGTTTCCGGCACTGACGGGGTGGGTACCAAATTGATGGTGGCCATCGCGGCGAACCAACACCACACCGTGGGCATTGATTTGGTGGCCATGTGCGTGAACGATCTGGTGGTGCAAGGCGCGGAACCCTTGTTTTTCCTGGATTATTTCGCCACCGGAAAGCTGGACCCCGCAACGGGCGCGACCATCGTTTCCGGCATCGCCGAGGGCTGCCGACAGGCGGGATGCGCGCTGATTGGCGGCGAAACAGCGGAAATGCCTGGCATGTATGATGCGGGCCATTACGATCTCGCCGGGTTCGCCGTGGGTGCGGTGGAGCGGGAACACCTGATCACTGGCGATACCGTCGCGCCTGGCGATGTGGTACTGGGCCTGACCTCCAGCGGGGCCCATTCCAACGGCTATTCGCTGATCCGTAAGGTGGTGGAAACGGCGGGGCTGACCTATACAGACCCGGCGCCCTTCGCACCGGGGGAAAGCTTGGGCGCGGCCCTGCTGACCCCGACTCGGATCTATGTGAAATCCTGCCTGGCCGCCGTGGCGATGGGGGGGGTGAAGGCGCTTTGCCACATCACCGGCGGCGGCTTTACCGAGAATCTGCCCCGGGTTCTGCCGGAGAACGCCCAGATTTCCGTGCGCATGACCGCGTGGCCCCTGCCCCCGGTGTTTCGGTGGCTGGCGGCGACGGGGGGTATTACGGCCGAGGATATGGCCCGCACCTTCAATTGTGGGATTGGCATGGTGGTGGTGGTCGACCCGGAACGGGTGAACGATGTTTCCCAAACCCTGCAAGGCAAGGGGGAGACGGTTCTGCCCCTGGGCGTTATACGCGAACGGGCCGCGGGCGCACCTGCAGTGAGTCTGGAAGCTTTATCCGAGGCCTTTCACCCATGAACGATAAACTGCGCGTGGGTGTTTTGATTTCAGGCCGTGGCAGCAACCTTCAAGCCTTGATCGATGCCTGCCAAGATCCCGTGTACCCGGCCCAGATTGTCCGGGTGATTTCCAATGTGCCGGAGGTTTATGGATTGCACCGTGCGGAAGCGGCGGGGATTCCCACCGCCGTGGTGGATCATAAAGCCTATGATGGCCGCGAAGCCTTCGAGGCAGCGGTCCAGGAGGTTCTTCTGGCCGACAAGGTTGATTTGGTGGTCCTCGCCGGTTTCATGCGCCTGGTGACCGATAGCTTTGTCCGCCAATGGCATGACCGGCTGATTAATATCCACCCCTCCTTGTTGCCCGCCTTTAAGGGGCGCCATATCCATGAACGGGTATTGGCGGCGGGGGTCCGCTTTTCCGGATGCACGGTACATTTCGTCCGACCCGCCATGGATGAGGGGCCAATTATCGTACAGGCGGTTGTGCCGGTCCTGTCGGTAGATACACCGGACATGTTAGCCGCGCGGGTGCTGGTACAAGAACATCGGGTGCTGCCCTATGCGGTGCAGCTCATTGCCGAAGGGCGTTTTCGGGTCGAGGAAGAAAAGGTCGTCGTGACGGCAGCCGCCAGCCCCTCCAAGGCATTGCAGAACCCGATCGATTAGCGCCGGGCGGTGGGCACGCCGTAGGTATTGCTCACGTGAGAATCGAAATAGGGTTTGAGGTCCTGATCCGCCGCGATGGGATCGTTGATCAGGAATGTCACCAAGGTGTTGAAGGTGGTGATAGAGGTTTCTGGATCTCGTGCGAATTTCCGCAAATCCCGCCGGATTTCCGCGGCCCGGTCCCGCAACCGGTTATGATACATGGCGTGGATTTCCGCTTCCGGACAAGCTTCGCTGTAGAGAATCTCTTCTTCGTTATCGAAATGCGCCAGCATCGCATCGAGTAGCGCCGCCGCCAGCAAGGCTCCCTGCTCCCGATCCCCTTTGCGCAGGGCATTACGGATCGCATTGGCACGATCGAACAATTCTTCATGCTCGGCGTCGATTTCAGGATGACCAACCCGCATACTGGCAGGCATTTTTAGATCGATTTCGCCGATTCCGCGCCCGTTGGCCACTTCCGAAGATTGATCGAGCAACCATTCCCGATATTTCGACAGCATGCGGAGAATTTTCTGATCTCGGTTGACCATGGATAGATAGAGCAAACGCGCTTCCAAAAGCTGCGCCGACAGGGCCAGGGCATTCGCATTGCCGTTGAAAGGATACTGCCGTTGGCGCGCCAGTTTCTCCCACCGAAAAACCGCTTCCTCGAAGGCCCCATCCAAGAGCGCCGCCAAGACGCTTTCCTCTGTGATCATGCGGTAGAACTCCACCCATCGCCAACCGGTTTGCCCGCGCGGTACGCAGCGGTTACGAACTGTAAAAGGGGACGAAATTCAAGCATTTCAATCATTTTATGGAAGGGTTATTGTCGTCAAGGCCGCGTGAAGATGACAACGGGATGACGAGGTGTCAATGCCGCAGCTCCTTCTTTTCAGACATGCCAAATCCGATTGGGGCGATCCCCATCTTGGTGACTTCGACCGCCCCTTGGCGAAGCGGGGAAAAAACGCGGCAAAGGCCATGGGCGCCTATATTCAGACCCGGGATTTGGTGCCTCACCGAATTCTGGTTTCCACGGCGGCCCGCACGTTGGAGACCCTGTCCATCGCTGCGAAACAGTGGAAAAGCCAACCGGAGGTGATCGAATCCCGCGCCCTCTACCTGGCCAGCGCGCAAGAGATGGCGGACCAGATACACGCTTTGGGGGGAAAGGCGGAACGCTTGATGGTGATTGCCCATAATCCGGGAACCGAAAACCTCGCCTGGGCCGCCTGTGGCGTCAAACCCTCGGGCGACGCCCAGGGCATTGCCGCGATGGGACAAAAATTCCCCACGGCAGCCCTCGCGGTAATTGGTTTTTCAGGAACATTCTGGGAGGCGGTCGATCTACAGGCAGGGTCGCTGCACAGCTTCAAACGGCCAAAAGACCTGGCGGACCGCACTTAAGCGGCACCATCACACGGCAAGAGCAACCTGGGATTCATCCCCCTGACGCGCGGTTTCTTCCGGGGCCGCGCAATACAAACCATATAGGGTTTGGATCACCGCGCTCGCTTCATCACCGGCGAGAGAATAATAGATGGTCTGGGCCTGCCGACGGGTTTTGACCAGACGATCCCGCCGCAAGCGCGCCAAATGTTGAGACAAAGCAGACTGACTCAACCCGATCATCCGTTCCAATTCACCTACCGACCGTTCCTCATGAATCAACTGGCACAGAATCAAGAGCCGGTGCTGGTTGCTCATCGCCTTCAACAAGGCGCTGGCCCGCTGGGCATTTTCCTGTAATTCGTTTAAATCCATCGACTGCTTCACTCCTCCAATCAGTTTTAACGGTTTTTGGAGGCCCGGCTGTGACAACATCTCATTGTCGTTAATATTGCATGGCTGGCGTCAGGATCGATCCATTAGCAGCGCTTGCCGCAGAAATTGATGATAACAGATACGTTTAGGCCGAGAAACCGTTTACCACGAATTTCCTATACCAAGGAAAAATGTAGTTAGTATATTTTCACATGCATAGCAGGTCTTAACGAGTTATACAAGAGGAGCCCCATGGCGGACCAGGATCTCGATTGCAGCGGTTTGAGCTGCCCCCTCCCCATTTTGCGGGCCACGCGGGCCCTTCGTAACATGGCGTCCAACGATCTTTTGCGGGTGACCGCGACTGATCCCAACGCCCCGAAAGACTTCAAGGCGCTGTGCGAATCCACCCC
Source organism: Magnetospiraceae bacterium (assembly GCA_049605255.1). Taxonomy (GTDB): domain Bacteria; phylum Pseudomonadota; class Alphaproteobacteria; order Rhodospirillales; family JBMYUJ01; genus JBMYUJ01. The sequence goes on along the minus strand of JBMYUJ010000010.1, from coordinate 55,363 downwards.
CCACGAGCTGGTGGATAGCCAGAAAGAAGGGGATCGGTACGTAATTACTGTGCGTCGAGGGCCGGTTGGCCCGGGCTAGAATTCTCGGCCACTTCCTGTTTGCGAGATAAAACCAGGCTCAACATGGCCGGGATGATGAGCAAGGTGAGCACTGCAGACAAGGCCAAACCGCCAAGCACGACCGAACCCAAGCCGCGATACAGTTCTGAACCCGCACCGGGGAACAGCACCAAGGGCAGCATGCCGAACACGCTGGTCAGCGTGGACATGAAAATCGGCCGGATGCGGTTCTGCGTGGCGCTGACCAGCGCCTCTTCGGCGGGCATCCCTTCTTCCATCATGTAGTACTTGGTCTGATGCACCAGCAAAATAGCGTTATTCACCACAATTCCCACCAGAATGATGAACCCGAGCAGGGTCAACATATCCAGGGGGCTTTGCTGATAGAGATTGAGAATCGCCAACCCAGCGACACCGCCCGCGGTCGCCAAAGGCACCGACAACATGATGATCAGCGGATAGAGGAAGCTTTCGAACAGCACCGCCATCACCAAAAACACGATGATCAAGGCGAGCCCCATTTCGATGACCATGGCATCCCAGGCCTCGGTCAGCTTATCCGCTGTCCCGGCGAGGCGAATGCTGGTTCCGGGCGGCAGGCCCGCTGCTTTGAGGGGGGCGACCACCTGCTCCTCGATGAGTTCCATGGCCGCTTCCAGCGGCAAATCCGACCGCGGCCGCACCTGCAAGGTGACGGTACGTAGCCGGTCAATATGGCGGATTTCCGTGGGGCCGGAGGTAATTTCCACATCGGCCAAAGACCGCACGGGCAGAATGGTGCCCGAGCTGGTCATCACCGGCAGACTACCGATTTTCTGAGTTTCCTGAGATTCGACCACCCGGCCCTTCAAAGTCAGGTCCATCTGCTTGCCATCCACGGTGATCTCTACCACCCGCAGGCCATCGTTGAAGGCATCCACCGTCAGACCCAATTCGGCTGCGGAAACACCGTTGTCCGCCAAGCGCAAAGGATCGGGCAGAATGCGGATTTCCGGCGCGCCCAGCTCCAGGCCGGGAATGGGCCGAAGTTGGTTTCCTTCGGACATGGGCAAGGCACCGGCCACCGCGCCTGTCGCGCGCAAGGCAACGGAGAGAATCTGTTCCAGATCACCGCCGGAAATGTTCACGTCGATGGACCGGCCCGACCCGATACCGCGCCCGAACAGCGAAGGCTGGGTCACAAAGCCGAAGGTCCCCGGTTCCTTGAACACGGGTTGGCGGACGATGGGGATCAGCTCCGCCACCCGCTCCGGTTCCGACGCACTGGCCCCCACGAAGGTGGTGCCCCGCATGGCGACGAAGAAGAAATTATCCATGAACGGCGGTTTATCGGGGTCCGCCTTCACCCCTTTTTCCTCGACCCACAGGTCTTTCACCGCGTTTTCCACGTCCTCCGCAATCCCGGCTGTCGTCGGAAGGTTATAACCCGGTGGCGGCAAGACAATGCCGAAGATCAGGTTTCGGTTGCCTTCCGGCATATATTCTAGCTTCGGTAGGAACAGGTAACTGGCGGCCCCGCTGAGGCCACAAACCCCGACCACCACCACAAGGGCGACCGACCGGCGGCGGGAGATCACCCGGGTGAAGGCCAAAATCGCGCTCAAGATCGCGCTCGCGATGGTATCCAGCACGGGGATATGGATGCGCCCGCTGCCGTCGCTTTTAACGCCCTTCAGGAGGCGGTTCGACAGGGCGGGAATCAGCGTGACCGCGACAACCAAGGACAACAGCACGGAGACGGAGATCGCCACGGCGATATCGCGGAACAGCTGGCCGATTTCCAACTGCAATACCAACAGGGGCAGGAAAACCAGAACCGTCGTGAGCGCGGAAACCAACACAGCACTCCACACCTGTGCGGCGCCCTTATAGGCCGCATCGCGGGGGCTGGCACCCGATTGGCGCAACCGGAACACGTTTTCCAGCACGACGATGGCGGCATCCACCACCATCCCGACGGCAAAAGCGATCCCCGCCAGGGAGACCACATTGATGGACCGCCCCAGGGCCGCCATCGCCACGAAAGACCCGATGACGGAAACCGGGATGGCCACGGAAACCACCAGGGTCGCCCGCCAAGACCGTAGGAAAATGATCAGGATCGTGGCCGCCAAAAGGCCTCCGATCCAGATATTTTGCCGTACCAGTTCGATGGCGGAATCGATATAGACGGTTTCGTCATAAACCTGCTTCATCTGCAGGCCTTGCGCGCGCACCACGCCCGCGTTCAATTCGGTGATCGCTTCGCGGATTCCCCGCATGGTCTCGATGACGTTGGCGCCCGTATCGCGTACCGCATTGATTACCACCGCCTGCTCGCCCATGCGGCGGATCATGGTGGTTTGATCTTTGTAATCGAAGCCGACCTCGGCAATATCGCCCACGGTCACCCGGGCGATGCGGCCGGTTTCCGCATCCCGGATGGTGCGCAGAACCACCTGCGAGACCCGCTCCGGCGTGGAAAAGTCGGAATCTGTGCGCACCACATAACGGCGCTTGCCTTCCTCCACATCCCCCGCCGTGGTCGCCACATCGGCGGCGCGCAAGGCGCCAAGCACCTGCGACACGGTCAGGCCATAGCGGCTCATGCCCACGGGATCGATGGTGACCACCAGTTCCCGCGCCCGCCCGCCATAGACATTGACCCCGGCCACTCCGGGCACCCGTTGGATGCGTTCCGAGACCACATCCTCGACAAAATCACCGTAGGTATAGATATCCCGCTCGTTGCCGGGCAGCCGGGTGATCGCCACCCAGGTGATGGGGTTATCTTCGCTGCCCGCCGTATCCAGGGTCGGCTCATCCGCCTCCGCCGGATAGCCGCCGACCCGATCCAACCTGTTGGACACCAGCAACAGAGCCTTATCCATATCCTGGCCGATTCGGAATTCCATGGTCACCGTGGCCCGGCCATCCTCCGCTTGACCGTCGATCTTCTCCAGGCCCTCCAGGCCACGCAGCACGTCTTCTTGCTTGTTGAGGATTTCCCGCTCCACCTCTGCCGGGGCAGCGCCCGGCCAATTGGTGCGCACGGTGATCACCGGGTTGCGCACATCGGGGGTGAGTTGGATCGGGATCACCTGCAGGGCGACCAACCCGAACATGACGGTCATCAGCACCGCCGCGATGACGGCGATGGGGCGATCAATGGCAATGGCGATCAGATTCACGAGCCGTTTCCGATCATGATGGGGCTTCCAGGCTGTAAGCGTTCATTGCCCCGCACCACGGTCAACATCCCTGGTTCCAAGCCGTCCAACACCTCGAAGCGGCTACCAACGGCCTCGCCCAGTTTAACCGGCTGCAACTGGGCGACGCCGTCCTCGGCCACATAAACCATGAAGCCTTGGGGCTTGCTGAGAATGGCATCCTTATGCACGCTCACTACATCCCGCTTCTCCCCGATGGGGATCAGCACCGTGGCGCTTTGATTAACGGCCAACTGTAACTGGGTTGGGTCGAATTGCGGCGTAAACCGCACGGCCCGCGTTCTCGTCAACGGGTTTTCATCAGGCACAAGCGCGCGGACTTCGCTTTGACGGGGGGTGGTTTCACCCGGCAACAGGACCGACACCGCAACCCCCGGCGCCAAACCCGCCAAACGGTCGGACGGCACATCCGCTTCCACCTCCAGGCTGCTATCGTCGATCAGGGTAACGATAGAGCTTCCGGGGTTCACATAGGCCCCCGGCGAGGTATGGCGCTTTGCCACCACCCCCGCATAAGGGGCTTTGATCTCGGCATCCGCAATGGTGATTTCCGCCAATTCCAGATTGGCCTTGGCGGCGGCCACGGAAGCAGCGGCCTCTGCCACATCGGCCTGGGCCCGGGATACTTCGCGTTGCTTGTCATCGGCGCGGGCCTGACTGAAGGCGGCGGATTGGCGCAACTGCACCAGCCGGTCCAGTTCCTGCTGCCGGAGGGCAAGATCGTCTTCTGCCGCGGCAAAAGCCGCCGATGCCTGAGAAACCTGTGCCCGATGCAACTCCCGATTCCAATGCAACGACCCCAGCGCAAGAGACGCCAACACCTGCCCGGCGGCCACCCGATCCCCCACTTGTACCGCCAGTGTTTCCAACGGGCCCGACGCCCTTGCCGCCACCACACCAGACCGCCGCGCCACCATGCGGCCAATCACGGGCATGGTTTGCGTTAGGGGTTCGCGAACCACCGCATCCACGGAGACAAGGCTGCCTTGGGGCGCGGTGGCAGCCGGTTTTGCCGTGGGTTTGGCGGGCTTTTGTTCAGACTCCTGCGCCGATGTGGGAACGGATGCCACCGCAATACTCAGGGCCAGAATGGCAAAGCGCAACATGGTCTTATCCTTTTCGCCGTCGCCGAGGTGAAGCGGCGTGCCCGCGTGAACATTCATGGAAAAGAGGACCTTTCTACCGCTTCCGGAAGCCGTCGCCAAGGTCCCCCATCCGTCTGCAAACAAATTTTTATGATCCGGAAAGCTGGGTTTCCAGAAACGCGGTAAAGGCGGCCCAAGATTTCTTGTCAGCCACCTCCCAATACCTGTCGGACCCAAACACCGTAAAGGCGTGTGGCGCGCCGGAATAAACCTCGATTTCGTAGGAAATTTGTGCTTCCTCCAACTGCGCCGACAGGTCCGCGACCTGGGACATGGGAACCGCCGTATCGGCGCCGCCATGGGCAATGAGCAACGGCGGTGTATCCAGGGGATAGCTTTGCCCTTCCGGCGTGGCCAGCCCACCATGGAAGGACACATACCCAGCGATATCCGCCGCTTTGCCCGATCGCGCCAGCTCCAAAATGGCGGCGCCACCGAAACAATATCCCATCACCACGGTATTTTCCGCGCTTTTTGCACGGGCCTGATCAAGCCCGCCAAGCAATAGCGCCCGCATTCTTTCCCGATCTTTATACAGTTTCCCCGTTTCCGCGCGACGGGTTTCCATCTCCATGGGGCGGTTGCCCTTGCCGAAAAGATCCAATGCGAAAACGTCGTAGCCCATGTCGGCAAGCATATCCGCTCGTTTCATTTCATACTCGGTCATGCCATCCCAATCATGGACGACCACCACCAACCCCTTGCTATCGCTGGAAGCGGGAGCAAAGTACCCCTCAAAGGGCTCGCCATTCACATCGTAGGTGACGGCTTCCCCCGCCTGCGCGCCATAGGAAATCGATGCGGCGAACAGGCCCACGACAAAACGTTGAAACATGCTCTGATACCTCGCTGTTATGAGTTTTTCACCAATTGATTTGCGAATTTGTTCAATTGGGTATCGAGAAGCATTCTGTAAAGGGAAGGAGGCGATTGGGATTAGGCTTCGCGGGCGACAGTCCCGCTGGGAAACGCCTGTTCGGCCTCGGGTTCCACCGGCTCCGGGTCGGGCAATTCAACCATGCAGACCCGGTTCCGGCCTGTTTCCTTGGCCTGATACAGGGCCTTGTCGGCGCGGGCCAGGGCCTGATCAATACCGGCATCTTTCGGCAACCAGCGGCTGATTCCGATACTAACGGTGACCGAGATCGTTTGCCCATCGATGTGGATTTCCTGATCCGCAATAGCCAACCGGATACGCTCGGCGAGATTGGCAGCGCCGTCAGCCTCGGTTTGTGGAGACAAAATACCGAATTCCTCCCCTCCCAAACGACCCAAGACATCGTTATGCCGAATATGGCGACGCATTTCGGCAACGGTTTGTTTCAAGGTTTCGTCCCCTGCCGCGTGGCCATAGGTATCGTTGACGTGTTTGAAATGGTCCAAATCGATCATCATGACCGACAGGGCGTCCCGATGGCGCCACGCCCGTTCGATCGCCTGTTCCGCCAAATCCATGAATTGGCGGCGGTTATAAGCGCTGGTCAAGGCATCCTCCGTCGCCATGCGCCGTAGTTCCGCCTCCATTTCCTTTTGGGCGGTGATATCGATGATCACCCCATTAAAGACGACATTATCCTGGTCAGCCTGAATGGGACGTGACGCGCCGGCGACCCATTTTTCATCGCCATCCTGGGTCAGCATCCGTCCTTCAAACACCCAGTCTGTCTGATTGGAAAACGCCTTGCGGACCGTGGAGACAAACCGTTCCCGGTCTTCTGGATGCAGGGGTAGCGCGGTCCAATCGGCCTCCAATTCCTCTGATGATACGCCGCAATATTCCTCCGAGCGGGGACTGACATAGAGGAACCCGCGATCACCATCCTGGGACTCCTGCATCTGAAAAATGACCCCGGGCACGTTGACCGCCATGGCCCGGAATTTTTCTTCGCTGGCAGTCAGGTTCGCCTTGGCGGAGACCAGTTCCACCACGGTTTTTTCCAAATCGTCATTCTTTTGGGCCAACTCATCCAAGGCCCGATCAACCCGTCGCTCCATGGGCCGAAAGATCAGAATGACCTCGAATATCAGGACGACAAAGGTACCGAGCCAGATAGCGGTTTCGATCTCTTCGATGCGAACAATGGCTTCCCGCCCGATTTTCTCATATTCATCGGTCGCCGCGTCAAACAGCGCGCCGATAACATGGGGCCCGTTTTGCTGGATGAACAGCCAGGATGCATGATTTCCGGTTAATTCGCCAAAACTGGCGTTATAGATCTTGCGGGCATGAAACAGATAGCGTGACACACCGTTATCCAAGTCCAAGGCCGGATCGACATAAATCTGGTTCAGTTCATCGTTGCTGATTCTGGGAATGTCGGCGTCCGCATCGCCATACCGGAGTATCCTGTGGGACTCTTCCAGCTTATGAATAACGCGTCCTAATTGCGACCTCGCGATGCGATAGTCGTCGAGGAGTTTCGCGTGCACCATGGTCAGGGCGAAAAAGCTGATCCGCTCCGAATGCCCGCGTTGCTGCCCCGCCATGGTCACGACTTTTGAATAGTTTTCCTGCGCGGCAATCAAATGTTGCAGCGAATACCAAGAGGCGGTGATCAGAAAAGCAATGGCGCTCAACCCAATAAGATAGCGGACACGCAGATTGCGCACGGCGCGATGCTTCATCACCAGGCCCCCCGGTCTGTTTCGAGCCGCGAAAAACCGACGATATTTCCGAAACTATGGCGCTTTTCTCCGAGCATATGCCATGATCCCGGCCTCGCACCAGCCAATCAATTTACATTTTTGTGACGCCGTCGAATTGGTCTCAAATGAAGCGAAGCGCATAAGAAATACGGTCAATAGCGCCGTCGGGTTGTGCTTATTGCCTTTCTTTTCGGAACCACGCAGTATCGCACGAAGAGAGGAACGGCCCCATGCCCAGCAGCTTGATCGCCGATATCGGCGGCACCAACGCCCGGTTCGCCCTGGTTGCCGAAACCGGAGACATCGGCCCGGTTACCGCGTTTAAGTGTGCCGACTATCCGAGCCTGACAGCAGCGGCACAGCGATTTTTGGCGGTCGCCGCGCCAGCCCAGCCCCCGACGCATGGCGCTTTTTGCGTCGCCAGTCCGATCTCCGGCGATCGGGTTACCCTGACCAACCACGCCTGGGCCTTCTCCATCGCGGAAACAGGCCACGCGCTCGGGCTGAACCCTTTCACTGTCATCAATGATTTTAATGCCATCGCCCGCGCTATCCCACACCTTGGTGACGCCGATCGGGAGAAAATTGGCGGCGGGACACGAGACCCGAAGCGCCCTATTGGCATCCTCGGGGCGGGAACGGGCCTGGGGGTTTCCAGCCTTGTCCCCACGCCAGAAGGCCATTGGTTGCCCTTCTCCGGTGAAGGGGGGCATGTGACCCTTGCCGCCACCACCGACAGGGAAGCGGAAATTTTGGCCCATCTTCGCGGTGAATTCGGGCATGTATCAGCAGAGCGCGCCCTTTCTGGCCAGGGCCTGGAAAATCTGTATGGCGCCCTCGCCGCCCTTTCCACCTCGGCACCAAAATATCAGACAGCCGCCGAAATTACCGCAGCCGCGGGCGAGGACTCCCTCGCCACCGAGACGGTGGCACTATTCTGCGGTTTCTTGGGAAATGTGGCCGGCAACCTGGCGCTCAGCCTGGGGGCCAAGGGCGGCATTTACATCGCAGGCGGGATCGTGCCGCGCCTGGGATCGGCCTTTGCCGCCTCGCCCTTCCGCCAACAATTTGAGGCAAAAGGCCGGTTTTCAGACTATCTGAAGCCGATTCCCACCTATGTCGTCACCCATCCCTATCCGGCCCTGGTCGGTTTAGCGCATCTGTTGGATGATTGAGCAAGGGTAGATCACGGCTTGGCCGCCAGGGCCCGAATGGTTTTTCGGACCCCTTCATGGTCCCATTCCGCCGCGCCTGTGACGCCGCCGACCACATAGCCGCTGCGGTCGATCAGCAGAGACGTTGGCAATGTATCCAAGCCCATTTCCCGCAGAAAACCTGAGTCGGGATCCGTAAAAGCCCGCAAGCCGGGGAGCTTTTCCGCCCGCAGGAAATCGCTGGCCGAAACCCGGCCCTGAACCCCGCTGGCGATGGCGATCACCTGAAAATCGGCACCACCCTCGGCCATTTGCAGGCGATGCAGCGCGGGCATTTCTCGAATGCAGGGGGGACACCAGGTGGCCCACAGGTTCAACACCACCACTTTTCCCCGGTACTGCGTTAAATGCACCGCGCCCCCGGCCTCATCGTAAAAAGCCGCTTTTGGCGCCAGGGTCGGTTCAGTGAAAGCCGTAAAACCGGGAATCGCGGCCTGGATCGGCGCCAAAGTGTCTCCTCCCCGGGGCGTAGGAGTGGCCTCCTCCGAGCAGGCGGGGAGCCATGCCAGGAGGGCGGCAAAAAGCACGATCCGACGGAGTGAGACCAAGGGGCTTTCTTCCTCTGGTGAGGGAACCGGCATCGGGGTATAACGAGTCCCGGCTCTAAACATTATCTTAGGGGGTCATTCACAACATAATCTGCTTCATCTAAGGAGTCATGATTATGTTGATCGCGCTCTAGGGTCAACGAAGAGGATATTCATGGAGCAACGAATGAACGCGGATGTGATCCGCGAGACGCTTTCCCTGAACGGCAAGAAAGTCGCGGATATCGGCTGTGGCGACGGCACCCTGGTGCGGATGATGACCCGCGAAGGCGCCGAGGTCATCGGCGTGGATCCGAACCCGGTACAGATGGAGCGCGCCCAGGCCCATGCCCTGGTCGGCACTGAAACTTATGTGTCTGCGGGCGGTGAAGACCTGCCTTTTGACGACGACAGCCTGGATATCGTGATTTTTTTCAACAGCCTGCATCATGTCCCCCTGCCCCTGGAAGCCCCGGCCCTGGCGGAGGCGTATCGGGTCTTGCGCCCCGGCGGCACGCTTTACGTGGCTGAGCCGGTGGCCGACGGGCCTTTTTTCCATGTCACGCGCCTAGTGGATGACGAAACCGTGGTGCGGTCTTTCGCCCAAGGGGTGCTCAGCGCGGCAACTTGGATGGGCTACATGCCGGAAGCGGATTTCTACTACATGCATGAAGCCAAGCATGCCAGCTTCGACGCCCTTAAGACCGTCATGACCGCCATCAATCCCGACCGAAAAGCCCTGGTGGAGGAGCTGGAGCCCACGCTGCGCGCCCGGTTCGACGAGTTGGGCGAGGCCCGTGCCGACGGCATCTATTTTCAGCAGCCCATGCATGCTACCGTGCTTCGCAAGCCTGCCTGAGCACCGTTCGCCTGAACAACGATGGATTGACGATGTATCCCATTGAAAAATTGACCGATGGATTCAAAACCTTTCGCTCCGGATATTATCAGGAGCGCCAAGAGACCTATGCCAATCTGTTCGAACATGGGCAGAAACCGAGCGTGGCGATGATCGCCTGCGCTGATTCCCGGGTCGATCCGGGGATCGTGCTGCAAGCCGACCCGGGAGAATTATTCCTGATCCGCAACGTGGCAAATCTGGTACCGCCTTATGACCCGCGCCGCCGCTATCAGGGCACCAGCGCGGCACTGGAATTTGCCACCCATCATTTGCAGGTCGAACATATCATCGTGCTGGGCCATGCCCAATGCGGCGGCATCAAGGCCCTGTTCAACAAGCAGACGGAAGACGAGCCGGGGAACCATTTCATCTTTCCCTGGATGAGCCTGGTGCGCCCCGCCTACGAGCGGGTGCAATGGTCCATGCCCGACGCCTCAGAAGGGGAGAAAATGTCCGCCTGCGAGCGGCGTGCGGTGCTGATTTCGCTGGATAACCTCATGACCTTCCCGGAGATCCGCGAAGGCGTGGAAGCCGGGCGCATGCGTCTGCATGGCTGGCATATTGATTTGAAGGCGGGATCGTTGGAGCGTTTTGACCCGGCCAGCGACCGCTTCGTGCCGGTCTGATTCCCGGGCAGACGGCTTCACGTTGGTACACCGGCTCGGCGGCGATAGCTTGCCCCGGGTGCCAGGCCGGATTTTTGTTTCTTCGGCCCGCATCCTGGTCTAAGAGTCCCGGTGGTTTCTCCCAAGGCGCGGACGTGGCGGAATCGGTAGACGCAACGGACTTAAAATCCGTTTTCCGTATGGAAGTGAGGGTTCGAGTCCCTCCGTCCGCACCACCCAAAGCCAATATCATTTGGTCGGCATCTCAAACCCGCTCGCAATGATTGTCGAACCGGGTGTTTGAGATGACGGTGCGGCCTATCTTCACGCCGGTATCGGATGCCGTAACAATATGCAGGGCGCCGGTGCCGGTGGTGAGCAGGAACTCCCCGGGCGTACCGGTCGCGGCGGCGCCGCAGATATCCCGGGCCTTGACCAGCCCGATGAATCGGCCGCTGTTTGCCTGCCAAAACCCGGCAACTCCGCCTTTCGGTGAGGTGGCCGCAACGATCCGCCCGCCCGTATCCCCAGAGACACTGCCCATATAGGCCTTGAACACCCCCCAGCCGTCCGGTGGGGCCTCGAAGAACGTAAATTCGCGGCCCGGCACCCAACGGATCAGCAACGGCATATCCCGGCGGCGGCTATCTTGATCCTGGGCGCCGACGATCACCGCGCCATCGGGCATCACCGCCATATGCCGCAAGGACAGCAAATGGTATTCCGATGCTAGGACAAGTTGATCGACGATCGTGCCACGATCGCGCGCCATCAGCGATAGATTGGGGGTCATGGTATCTCGGTTCAACACCGCCCGGCCCGACTCCGGATGGGTCAACAGGCCCCCGTTGGCGATGATCAGATGATCATCATCGGGATGCCGCAACATGGCGTGGGGCCCGATGCCGCCGGACGGCACCTCCCCCAGGCGCCCATATCCATCCAGAGCATCGTAGATGCCGATCATCCCACGTTCGCCCTCAAAATCATTTTCCGGCAGGTAAAGGGTCGTGCCATCGGCGCTGTAGGCGCCATGCCCCTGGAAATGCCGCCCTTGCAGGGTTTCCCGCGCTTCGGCGATCCCGCCCGCGTCGATCACATAGAAGCGTCTGCCCGGGCGCCGCAAGGGAGCGCAGATCTCCCCTCGCGAAGGATGCAGAACCACATCATGCAGGCGCTGCGGAGACTGCAGTACGGGGGTCACCGAAAGGTCGGTGCCGATGCGGGCGAGGCCATAAGCGCCGTCTGCCGCACCAAAGCCGGTGAGCCAGCCCGGCTGCCCCGACATCGCGGGGGGGATGAACATTGCGCCCAGCGCGGCGGTGGAAAGAGAAAGAAAATGCCGTCGGTCCATCGGATCAGTCTCCATCCAGACTGTTGAAGCCCACGCTGATCCCCAGATGGGTGGTGAGGCTGTCGATCAAGCTCGCGCGGTAGGCATCCAGGGATTGCAGGAAGGCGGTGAGGTCGGCCCGCCGCGCCGGATCGGCCACCATCGCCGCAAGATCATCACCTGTGGTCAGAGCCGCCAACACCGCCTCTTGGAGGGTCTGCAGACGCGCCAGGTCCTCCGCGGGCAGGTCGCGGCCCACTACTGCTGCGGCCTTGAACAGCGACGCCACATTGGCGCGGATGTTCCGCAAGGGTCGGCCACTGCGCCAGGCCTCTGCCTTCTTCGGCCGGGCTTTGTCGAGGCTCGGCCCCATGACGGGGAGAAGTTTCTGGTCCTTGATGATGGTGAAGCCGGTCAAGATGTCGGTCACCAAACGGTTGATCACTTCCTCGGGGGCCTCGAAGTAATAATCATGGCCTTGGTTGGCCTTCAGAGCGGGCAGGATTTCGCTGCGCCAATCCGCCGCCGTCCCTTGCGCGATGCGATCAAGATTAACGGCGATGGCGGTGCCCAGCGCGCAGGCACGATCAGAATTAAGAACCGAGTCTTTGCCAAATAACAGGCGTTCCAGCGCGGGCAGGCCTTGCGCGGCGACAGAAGTTTTGGCGAAACGGTCCGCTTCAAGAACCGCCGGGTCGGCGTTCGCCAGCAGCTGCCCCACCCCCTTGGCGGTGGCATTGCGCCGCTCCGGCCAATGGTAAAAACGATCCTTGCGTAAAAACCCTTCGATGGGCCCAAATTGCCAGAAATACACGCCCGCCCAGCCATCGGCGACCTTCTGATACGCGCTTCGCAACCGGGCCAGGCCATCCCCCTGTTTTTCCGCGCACATGGTTTGCCAAACGGTTACCTGTTCCGCCGTGGCCGCCGCCAAGGCATCATAGCCGGGAATGACAGCATCCTCGGCGACACGCAGAGCGAGAGCTACGGGGTCCTCCGCCCGCACAACGCCGGGCACCAGCAGAAACACCCAAAAAAACCCGAAAACAATTCGCCGCATGGCCGCCTGTCCTTACAAAGCCTTGAGAAACTCTAAGAGCCGGTCTTGGTCTGCCGGGGTCAACGCCCGAAACCGATGGCGCGCGCCTGCCCCTTCTCCGTCATGCAGTTCAATGGCCTCTGTGAGGGTCCGCGCCCGCCCATCATGCAAAAAGCGCGTCGCCGCGCCAAGCCCCCAAAGCGGCGCCGTGCGCCATTCCCGCCCCGTCGCCACGCCTTCACCAATGCCGTCGGCCAAACCAGGGCCCATGTCATGCAGCAGGAGATCTGTGAAAGGGGTAAAGGTCTTGCCATTCGCCGTTACGAGTTCGGGCCGGTGACAAGCGGCACAGCCGGTCTGTTGGAACAGATCGCGGCTCGCCGGAGTCCGGGTCTGGGTGGGTGGGGGCAAGTCCCCCACAAAGGCAACGATGAGGGTGAGCATGGCGCCACTTACCTCTAAATTGTCGAACCGGGCGCTGGCCCCATGGGGGGGCGGCAAGGCAATCTACCTGCCGGTCGGTACAGTCACCTTGATGCTCGGGATGGAGCGGATTTGACAAGCCGATATCGTCCCGCAGTGCCTGGGCGATTTGGCCGGTCAAACTGGGTTCGCCCGCCTTCCAACCGTACCGGCCCAGGCGTTCTGCACCCGTGGGCATGGACAATCGATTGGCGCGGCCCGAGATGCCATCGCCGTTTTTATCTTCCGGGTCCTCCCAGGCAAGGATTACGCTTTCCGGCACCTGATCCAGAAGGCCCAAACCGCGCAAATGGGGCGCCAGGCGGCCCGCTGCTTTCACGCCCTCCCCCAGGCTTCCTTGGGTCAGTGCCACCGCAACGAGGCTGCCATCGGGGCGGCGTTGTAGCTGACCTTCAGGACGCAGTCCTTGCACGCTATCCGTTTGCAATTGCCGGCCATAGGTGGGGTCCCCCGCACCCGTGACATCCCCAATCCGCAAAACTAAGGCGCCAGTGTCGATCCGGCCTTGCGCCCCCTCCGTAAAAACACCCCGCTCGCCGCCGGGATGGCAGGCTGCACAGGACCGGGCGTTGAAAAGCGGACCCAGGCCATCGGTCGCATCCGTGGAGGCAGGGGAAGAGGTCCAATTGCGGTCGAACAAGGCCTTGCCAAGGGCCACATCCAAAGCGTCTGCCTGCACCGGTCCGGGGGTCAACAAGACCGCGAGGACACCGAAAAGGCTATTCCGCCAGCAAATGCTCATAACGTTGGTCAGTCAACAGTTTCAGGAAGGCGACCAGGGCGTTGATGCGCCGATCATCCAAGGCGTCGCCAACCTCCAGGTCGGTGGTGGAGATGTTTTCAGGCACTTCCGGCGGCGCCCAGGTTTGACCGGTTTCCGGGTTGATCTGGGTTGCCGGTGCCTTGCCATTATATTTGTTGTAGAAGCGCACCACGGTGGTCAGGTCTCGGAACACCCCGTTATGCATATAAGGCCCGGTCACCGCCACATTGCGCAAGGTGGGGGTCTTGAACTTGCCGCGCTGGGCGGGGTCTTGCACATCCGGGTGGGCCAGCAGGCCATCATCCACAAAATCCGCCGCAACGCCGTTCACCGCGCGGGCCGCCGCATTCTCCGGCACGCCGATATTGTGATATTGGTAGTTGGTAAAGGTTTCCGCCGCCGCTTCGGGCAGGCTGCGGAGCTGATGACAGCGATTACAGTTGGTGAACTGGTTGGAGAAAAACAGGGTCATGCCCAGTTCTTCCGTCGGCGACAATGTATATTCCCCCTTCAGATAGCGATCATATTTGGAATCGAAGGGCGCGAAAAACGCCGTGTTTTCGAAGGCGGCGATGGCTTCGCTCATCGCCGTGTAGGCGTTGTCGGTATCGTCGAAAATATCTGCGCCAAACTGCGCCTGCATCCCTTCCACATACACCTCATTTTCTTGCAAACGGGCCACGACGGTCGCCTTGTCCGGCATCGCCATTTCGATTGGGTTGAGTGGTGGCCCGCCCGCCTGATCGGCAAGAGATGCCGCCCGGCCATCCAGGAACAACCCGCCGAGGAAAATACCCTCTGCGTTCTTACCAAAGGGCGGGCTGAACCGGGCATAACTGGCGGTGGGGGTGTTGCGATCCCCCAAGGATTTTCCATCGTCGCCCAAGGATACCGCGCCCTTGGCAGCATTGTCGCGGGGGTCAATAAAACCGGCTTCCGGATCATGACAGCTGGCGCAGGCCTGGGTCCGATTGTTCGATAGATTGGGATCGAAGAACAACATCTCCCCCAGTTCCACTTTGGTCAGCGGTTCCGCCGCGGCGGGTGCTGTACCCACCGTCAACACAACCCCCGCCCATAGGAGGCAGGCCATAAAACGTCCGGAAATTGAATTGGTGCTGGGGTAAATTTTCATGAGCTTACCCTCCTCGATAGCGTCATCCGTATTTCATGACCCAACCGAAGAACGTTTACGCCAAAAAAGAGGGACCGGGAAGGCGTTTCACCGCCCCGGGGCCCGGCCCCCTCGGGAGTAACCCTATTGAACCGCGGCTTCGTTGTCCAAACTGTCCGACCCCTCCACGGAAATATCTAGGTCGAGGGCGGCAACAACCCGTTCGATTCCTCGGGTTTGCGCCACGAGGCCGTCCACCACATCGCGGATGATCTTGTTGCCCGCATCATTGCCCTCGCCGATCATCTGATCGTAAGCCATCTTCCCAGAATCGGCGGTATCCTTCATTACCTGCATGCGGGCGAGGGTGTCCACCATCAAGGCATTCAAAGATTGGTGGGCTTCCGGGGCTTTTTCGCCCGCGAAATCCGCCATGGAGGGGCCTTGAATCGCCGACCCGTCGATCCGGCGATAGGATCCGGTATATAGCGAGACCATCCCTACCTGATTGTAATAATGGGAATTATGGGTGTTGTCGGAGAAACAATCATGTTCCTCTTCGGGATCATGAAGCAAAAGCCCCAGCTTGATTCGCTCCCCGGCCAATTCTCCGTAAGAGAGGCTGCCCAGCCCGGTGAGGATCGTCACCAGCCCTTCGGCTTCGGTTTTCTCCAAAAGTGCCAAGCGTGCAGCCCCGCCCGGCGCCCAGGCATCGGCCATTTCCGTCAGATCATCCACCAACAAGCCGGTCAACACGTTCAAGAGGGCCGCCCGCCGTTCGCAATGCCCGTTACTGCAATTTTTGGGGTCAAAATCGGTCGCGGGCCGTGCCCCGGCACCGGGGCCGGTGCCGTTTAAATCCTGCCCCCAAAGAAGAAATTCAATCGCGTGATAGCCCGTTGCCACATTGGCCTCCACGCCAAGCACCTCATGCAGGCTGCCGGAAAGCAGGTCCTTGGTGATCACCGACGCATCGATGGTTTGGCCGCCGAGTTGCAAGGTTTCATTGGCAACCAGATTCGCCGTATAGGCGGGGTTTTCATCGGAACTATCTCCATAGGCAGGGGCCACGTAATCCAGCAGCCCTTCATCCAACGGCCAGGCGTTTACCCGGCCTTCCCACTCATCGACGATGGAGTTGCCAAACCGCAGCCCTTCCGTTTGTTGGTACGGGACCCGCGCCGCCACCCAGGCCGCCCGCGCCGCCTGCAGGTTTTCTTCGGTTGGCGCTGCGGTAAAGGCCACGACGGACTGGTGCAGGGCTTCGGCGCTTTGCAATGAATCCGCATACATGGCTGCGGCGATATCTGCGTATGTTTTGATAACCCCTTTGGCCTCGGTGGCCATGGCGCCCGCGGCGGAAAGCAACCAGATCGCCGCGCCCACGGAAAGTACCCTTGCCTTCATCTCCATCTCCTTCTCGGGGAAAGCGTTGGCTTTCAAATTGTTTCATTGCGAATGATTATTAATATCGTGGCGTCTACCATGGTTGCGATTCATTCTCAAGCGCAAAAAAGACATGCCACCCCTGATCACCGAGGCAACAGATGCCGCGTTTCAGGCCGAGGCCCGCACATAACCTTAGCTTTATAGGGTTTTTGGCAGCTCTGATGGCGAAAAAATTTAGGCGCGAAGCTCCAGCTCTTTGACCTTCAGTTCCTGGCCCGCGAGGTATTGGAGGGCGCAGGATCCGCAGTCACACTGTTCGTAGAGCGATTCGAGGGTCCGTTCCGCCCCACAGGTTTCGCAGCGCCCGCGCCCGGAGATTTCAATGATCTCCAGCACCGCCCCTTCCAGGGGGGTGTTTTTGGTGCAAAGGTCAAAATAGAACCGCAAGGAATCTGGCACAACGCTGGTCAAGCGACCGATTTCCAGGGTCACGCGGCGCACAGGGCGCCCCGCCGCATGACTGAGGCAAATGGCCACGATATGTTCGGTCATCGCCAGTTCGTGCATCTAAGTCGTAGCCTCACTTATTTTGCACCCCCAGTTGGCGCCAAGAATGCCCTGGCAAGGCGCGCGGGCGCGAAGAGGAAGAACATGCGGCGCATTTCGCTTTTGAGCGGCGAAAAATACGGCCCCGCCGGAAAGGGAAAACAACTGCGGACACCACCTAGCAAATTCTGGGGAGTTGTTCCCCGGTCAGAAGATCCACCACCCGCTCTCCGCCGAACCGGGTCTGCAACACCACCCGGGCCGCCGGGCCGGTATCGACCGACCCTATCAAGGCTGCCGCCGCGCCATCTGGATGGGCCCGCATGGCGGCCAGCAGCGCGGGCGCGGTTTCCGGCGGGGCAACGGCAATCAAGGTGCCCTCATTGGCGAGATAGAGTGGGTCCAACCCCAGCAGTTCGCACAGGCCATTCACCGGCGGCTCCAGGGGGATCGCCGTTTCCTGAACCCGGATCGCAACCCCGCTGGCCGCCGCGAATTCGTTGAGGACAGTGGCAATGCCGCCCCGCGTGGCATCGCGCAGTGCTCGAAGGCTGGGGCAGGCCGCCAGCATTGCCGCCACCAAGCCATTCAACGGGCGGCAATCGCTTTGAATATCGTTCTCGAGCCCGAAATCCCCCCGCGCATCGGCGATGGCCGCTCCATGCTTGCCGATGGGCCCGCTGACCAGAACGTGATCACCGGGTTGCAGGCGATCAGCGCCGAGGGCGACCCCCGCGGGGATCACCCCCACGCCGCTGGTATTGATGAACAGCTTATCCGCCTGCCCACGACCGACGACCTTGGTATCCCCGGCAACGATCCGCACCCCGGCCCGATCCGCCGTGGCCCGCAAGGAGTCCACCACCCGTTCGAGGACGCTGACCGGCAGGCCTTCTTCCAAGATCAAACCACAGGTGAGATACAGCGGGATGGCACCGCCCATGGCGAGATCGTTGACCGTGCCGGATACCGCCAGACTGCCGATATCGCCGCCGGGGAAGAACAGGGGATCAACCACAAAGGAATCCGTGGTCATCGCCAAGCGGTCTCCTTGCGCGATCACCGGCGCCAGATCCAGCGTGGCCTGATCCTCCAACCGGACAAGCGCCGGATCCTGCAGACGGGGAAGGATAATGTCATCGATCAACCGCCGCATGGCCCGGCCCCCGGCGCCATGGGCCAGGGAAATCTTTTGCTCTGGGGCCGCCGTCCGGGCCGCCCCGGGCCGGAACATCACTGGGTCCATTAGTCGGCCTCCACCGGCAGGGCGGTCGGCGCAGCTTCACGGCGGTGCAAAAGGTCATCCAGGTCGCCGAACCGGTAATAGGCGGCACAGGCCCCTTCGGAGGACACCATCAAGGCCCCCAGGGGTGTTTCCGGTGTGCAGGACGTCCCGAAAACCTTGCATTGCCAAGGCCGCATGCGGCCTTTCAGCACGTCTCCACATTGACAGGCCTGGGGATCGGCGATTTTCTGATTCGGCACGGCAAAGCGCCGTTCCGCATCGAATGCCGCAAACGGCTCGCGGATTTTCACGCCAGATTGGGGAATGGACCCCAACCCCCGCCATTCGAAGAAATCCCGCAATTCATAAACCTGATGCATGGCCGCCAAGCCCGGGGCGTTGCCCGCATCTCGCACCACCCGGGTATATTGGGTTTCCACGGCGGCGCGCCCCTCGGCCAACTGGCGCACCAGCATCCAGATGCTTTGCAGGATATCCAGGGGCTCGAAGCCGCTGATCACCAGGGGTTTGCCGAATTCCGAGGCCACGAACTGAAAGGGATCGGCGCCCACCACCATGCTCACATGGCCGGGCGCGACGAACCCATCCAGGCGGAGGCCCGGCGATTCCAGCAACGCCCGCACCGTGGGCACGGAGGTGATGTGATTGCAAAACAGGGAGAAATTCTTGACCCCGGCGGCCTTTGCCGCGAGAACGGTCAGGGCCGTGCTGGGCATGGTGGTCTCGAAACCGAGGGCGAAGAAAATCACCTCCCGGTCGGGGTTTCGCTGGGCCACTGCCAACGCATCTAAGGGCGAATACACGATGCGCAGATCGGCGCCGTCCGCCTTCGCCTGCATCAGGCTTTTCCGCGATCCCGGCACCCGGATCGCATCACCGAAGGTGGTGAAGATCACCTCGGGCCGTTCCGCCAGCGCCACGCAATCATCCACCCGGCCCATGGGCAGCACGCAAACGGGGCAGCCAGGGCCATGCACCAGTTCGATTTCTTTTGGCAACAGACGCTCTACCCCATAGCGGAAAATGGTATGGGTATGCCCGCCGCAGAATTCCATCAGTTGCAGGGGAAATCGGGCGCTGTCGATCTTCGGCAGGAGCCGATCAATATCCGCCAACAGGATCTTCGCCTTGGCCGGATCGCGAAATTCATCGAGATATTTCATGCGCTGCGCCTCATCCCGCCTCACCCGATTGCCGCATGGCTTCCAACTCGGCCTGGGCCTCACCCATTTCGGTCAGCAGGTCCAGGGTCTTTTGCGCTTCCGCCGCGTCGATGCGGCTCATGGCGAAGCCCACATGGACCAGAACCCAATCGCCCACGCAAGCCTCCACCGGATGATCCGCATCCACGATACAGGCGAGGTTGACCGCCCGGCGGACCCCGGCGATATCCACCTTGCCCATCAGGGTATCGGCGTCGATGATCTCGATGATCTGGCCGGGAATGCCGAGGCACATGGTTAATCCCTTCCCTGCAAATGCCCTGCTGCCGCGACCAGGGCTTGGCCGAGGGCGATGCCCCCATCGTTACAGGGGATATCCCGATGGGTCAAAACCTGAAATCCGGCGGCTGCCAGTTTATCCATCACCGCGCTGAACAAAACCCGGTTCTGAAACACGCCGCCAGTCAGCGCGACGGTATCAAAGCGCGGCGCAAGCCTGGCCTTCGCGAGATGCTGGGCCATTTTCGCAATTCCTTCTGCGAGCCCGTGGTGAAAACGCGCGGCAATCACCCCCACGGGGGTTTCTGCGCGCAGGTCCCGCAACAGCGCGACCCACAGGGGGGCGGGGTCGAGCAGGACGACATCACCGTTGCTAATGGCGAAAGGATAGGGCGCGCCGCCCGCCAAGTCCGTCACCGCCGCCTCCAGGGCCATGGCCGCCTGGCCTTCGAACTGAATATGGTCTGGGAACATCCCCAGCGCCGCCGCAACCGCATCGAACAACCGACCGGTGGAAGACGCCAACGGCGCGAAACGCCCGTCTACGATCATCTGTCGCACCGCCTGCAGGGGCTTGGCGCTCAACTGGGAGATGGCGGGCAGATCACCATATTCCTGGAATATCTCAGCCCCCTCCGGGCAAGCGAAAAGCTGGGCCACCAGATTGCGCCAGGGTTCCCGTGCCGCCTGTTCCCCGCCGGGGAGCGCCACGGGCTTGAGCTGCGCCAACCGGCTGTATCCCCCATAATCCGCCAGCAGAAATTCCCCCCCCCAGAGGGTCCCGTCATCGCCATAGCCGAGGCCATCCAGGGCGATCCCCAATACCGGCGCGGCGCCAAGGGGCCGCCCATTTTCCGCCAAGCAGGCGGCGATATGGGCATGATGGTGCTGGATCGGGAACACGGGCAATCCGCGCGTTTCCGCCCGCGCCCGACCGATCCGGGCAGACAGGTAATCAGGATGTCTGTCAATGGCGACCCCCAGGGGATGGTGCGCGAGCAAATCCCCGTACAGATCCAAAGACCGCTCAAAGGCCGATAAGGCCACCGCCTGCACCAGATCCCCCATATGCTGGGAGAGGATCGCCTGCCCGTCCTTCAACAAGCAAAAACTGTTCTTCAAATCCCCCCCCATGGCCATCATATCCGGCGCCGGGCCGAAGCCTTCCGGCAGGGGCAAGGGCGCCGGCGCATAGCCCCGGGCCCGGCGTAGCAGCCGGGGCGCGCCGCGCACCAGCCGGGCGACGGAATCATCCACCCGGTTCACAATGTCCCGGTCATGCATCAGCAGAAAATCGGCCACGGCGCCCAGTTTGCGTCGGGCCTCTGCGTTGCCGATGCAGGGGGGCTCGTCTGACAGATTCCCCGAGGTAAAAACCAGGGGCCGGTCCAAAAGCGCCATCAAGAGCAGATGCAAGGGGGAATAGGGCAACATAAACCCAAGGCAGTTTTGACCAGGCGCTGCAGCGTCGGCCAGCGGTGGAACGCCCCCTGCGAGGACCTGTCGGTCCAACAACAGGATGGGTGCCGCCGGGCTGTGCAACAAAGCGGCCTCTGCTTCCGAAACGCGGCAATAGCACTTAATCATCGCCAGATCACGGGCCATGAGCGCGAAGGGCTTGCCGTCCCGTTGCTTTCGGTAGCGTAAGGCAGTCACGGCTTTTTCGTTTGTGGCATCCACGGCCAGATGAAAACCACCAATCCCCTTGATGGCGAGGATGGCGCCTGCTTGCAGGAGCGCGCTGGCCCGGTTGAGGGCATCCTCCCCCACCCCCAGGACCATCTCCTGCCCGGCGGCATCTTCCAGCCAGGCCTTGGGTCCACACACCGGACAGGCATTAGGCTGCGCATGGAACCGGCGGTTAGCGGGATCGGCATACTCCGCCGCGCAGGTCGGGCATTGGGTGAAAGCCGCCATACTGGTCGATGCGCGATCATAGGGAATGCCCGAGATGATCGACAGACGCGGCCCGCAATGAGTGCAATTGGTAAACGGATACCAGTATCGTCGGTGCGCCGGGTCCAAGGTCTCGGCGGCGCATTGCGGACAGACCGCCGCATCCGGGGGTACGACCGCGTTTGGATGCCCCCCTCCACTCCGCGCGATGACAAAGGCGGCTGAGAGCGGAAAATCGCTGCTATCCGGCGTACATTCCAGGGCGTCTATCCGGGCAAGCGGCGGTGGATGGGCCTGTAACCGGGAGAGGAATAGATCGATTTGATCTTGCCGACCCGCCAGGCGGATCAACACCCCTTCCCCATCATTGCGCACATCGCCGGATAGGTCGAGATCGCGGGCAAGGCGGTAAACCGTCGGTCGGAACCCAACCCCTTGCACGACACCACGCACCCGCACTTTGAGGCGCAGCGTATCTTTCAAAGGATGTTCCAGCGGAGTCAAGGCGCCCATGATCGAAGCGACCTCCCTGGGGCGGTGCCGACGCTGAACGCTACGCCCAAGGTGAATTTCCTGTCAAGGATTGCGGCGCGAGCCAACGGCCCCGGGGGCAGCGTACATTAAATGACATATTGTAACGCAAAGAGCCGCCGTAGAGGGAAACGGCGGCTCTTTCCTCAAAGCACCCATCGGTGCCGAAGCGCAGGTTACTGCGCGGTAACGACCGTCATGATCAGCTTGCCATCCATTTTGATGGGGCCATCCTCCTTGGCGCCCAGGGTGTATTCGAACACACCTGTCTTCATGCCGCCCGCTTCGCCATGCACCATCAGCATAAGTTTTTCACCGGGCTTGACCTCTTCGGTCAATAGCGCCGCAACATCCATGTTTGTCCCAGCCTTCAGCGGCGCATAACCGACGACCGGACCGGGTTTCATATCGTCGCCGGTGCGATGCACCACCAACCATCCGTTTACGTCGGTCATGACCTTTGACGCCGTCACCGTGCCGCCGGACATATCTTGATCCGACCCTTCTACCATCGGCGTCATGTGGTGCGCCGCCTGGGCAATACCCATGGACAAAGATAGGGCAATTGCGGGGGTAATTGCCTTAAAAAAAGTACGCATATTTGATCTCCATTTACAAAGTGTCTAAGCAATGATCTTTACGTTGAAAAATTTTCATTGGATCAATGACAATTCTTATTTTCTATTTTGTTATTTTTTTTAGATGATTGACTTATTTATGTGCTGAATAATACGGTATTTAAATACCTTTTATTCAAATAATATTTTCTCTTTGAAAATCGACAGCAATATACGGAGGCGAAGACGGACATCCCCCTCCGTTCCGACGGACCAAAATCTGGATTATTTGAGCGCTAAACCGCCGCAGCGCTGGTGTAAAGGTCGTCGGCGTCCTGCACCAGGCAAGAGGGCGGCAAATCGAGGGTCACCGCCGTCCATGCGCCTTCGACGCTGTCAATCCCAACGGTTCCCGCATGCTGCTCCACCAAAGCCTTGACGATGGCCAGACCCAAGCCTGTGCCTTCCTGGCTTTTGGTCATAGAAGAGGTCACCTGGCCGAAGGGTTCTAAAACCGTGTGCAACTGCGCCTGGGGAATGCCGATCCCCGTATCCCGGAAGATCATCCGTAGGCCGCCTTCTTCTGGCAATTTCACGTGAATGGAGAGTTCACCACCCGCCGGGGTGAATTTGATGGCATTCGAGATGAGATTCAGCAAGACCCGCCGTAGGGCCAGTTTATCGAAAATGAGATCGGGAAGTCGCGGCGGCAGATCCACCACGAAAGCGAGGTCATTTTCCGCCACCCGGGGGCCCATGATCTTCAAAACGGCATCAATTTCGAAAGCAAGGGAAACCCGCTCGGGCGACACGATTTGCTTGCCTGCCTCGATCTTGGAAAGGTCAAGAATATCATTGATGATCCGGCTGAGATGGGTGCCGCTGTTTTTGATATCCTCCAAATATTCCCGGTATTTCGGATTTTCGATGGGCCCGAAGGAGCGGGACAGGATCAGATCGGAAAAGCCGATAATGGCGTTTAACGGGGTGCGCACTTCGTGGCTCATATGGGCCAAAAACTCGGATTTGAACTTATTGGCCTGTTCGGCTTCCTCTTTCGCTACTTTCAACTGCGCCTCAAAGGCGTATCGGGCCTCCAGGTTGGTCATGAACGTATTAAACCAGACAGCAAGTTCGGCGATTTCGTCGGACCCGTCGACGGGCAGATGCAGGTCTTCTTCCAAGCTGCCCGATTGCAGCTTGCGGAAGTTGTCCGTGACCCGGCGGATGGGGCGCACCACATTGACCGACACCAGATACCCGGCGATGCTCGATAGGATGATCGCTAACGCCACCGCAATCAGAGTCGTGCTGCCGATCAACCGAGTCTGCGCCAACATGGCCTGCTCCGGCAGGATGCTGTATAGGGACCAACGCCCTTCCCCAATGGGTACGGCGGTCACGTAGTAATATCCTTGCGGCGATTCGAGATGGCGGGTTGCGAAGGGGGGTTTTTGCAACAATGGCCCGATACCTTCAAGGTCGCTTACCGGTTTGCCGATCCGCGCCGCATCGGGGTGATAGATCACCTGGCCTTCTTGATCGACGAGCAAGAGAAACGCCCCCTCCCCCATATCGACGCGCGATAGGACCGTATACAAAAACTCCGTGCTGAGATTGGCAATCAGCAGCGCCACGGGTTCGAAAGCCAGTGTTTCCCGGTTCACGCGCCGCAAGATCTTTGCCGCCGGCAGGACTTTCTTGTAGCTGGAGGCCTGATTGACATTCTCAGCGACGCCCACCCAATGGGTCTCCTGGCCGCTATCCATCGTCCGGTTGTGGATATCGTGCAAAACATCATCGCTGATGGATTCCACCTGCAGGGTATCCCCCACCCGGAAATGCAAGCCGGTGGCACTGAACAATTCAATGGAAACCAACCCATCGACGCTGCTGTACCGGTTCAGGATGTAGCCGATCTGGGCTTGGGTGGCCAAAGCATCGAAAGTATCGGTCTGGTCTGGGTCGAGGAGAACCGCTTCGGAAATCTCATCCACGGCGGAGAGATTGGACAACACCCCTTCGATTTGCGCGAAACGCAACTCGAGAAGCTCCTTCTCCTTGGCCAGAAACCCTTGCGCGTAGCGGGAGGCCTGCTGTTCCAGCGCCCGGGTGGACAAGACATAGGAAATGCCGCCGACGATAAGCAAAGGAAGAATGCTCAAAACGACCAGATAGAGAATGAACTTCTGGACGATGTTAAAACCGCGTTGCCGCATTTATTCGGTCTCGCTAAGAGTAAGCCTTCTGCGTCAGTTTACATTGCCGCGATCTACCACCATCACGTCAATGATTGTTTCCGCCGGTTTCTCTTTACCGTTCAGCATATCCAGCGCATAGGTCACCCCCAAATAGCCCTGGCGCGCGGGTTGCTGATCGATGGAAACCACCAATGTTCCACGTCGAATCGCCGATTTCGCCTCGTCAAGGGCGTCAAAAGCCGCAACTTTGACGTCATCTCGCCCGGTCTCGCCTAAAAAACGGATCAGACCCAAGGCCATCATATCATTGGCGCAAAAAACGGCCCCGATATCTGGATGTTTGGCAAATAGATCCCGCGATACATCATAAGCCTCATCGATCTTCCAATGGGCAGACTGGGAAGCCACCAAGGTGGCATGGGGAATTTCCGCAATCGCCCTTTCCGCCCCAGCCTTGCGGGCTTGCGCATTTTTTGCGGTGGGAATGCCTTCCAAGATCGCTACCTGTGTGGGCGCCGAAAGCGCGGCGAAGATATGTTTCGCCGACAGATAAGCGCCCTGCTCGTTGTCGACGCTTATGAAAGGCACATTCCTCAAGCCATGCTTTTCGGAAAATTCCGGGTCGAGCCGATTATCGATATTCACGATAACAATGCCTTCGTCTTGCGCCTTTTTCAGGACCGGTATCAATTGGGTGGAATCCCCCGGGGCGATCACAATGGCCGCGGCCTCCTTATTCCGGCGGATGCGCTCCACGATATCGATTTGCTGCGCGATAGAGGTTTCCTCCGCCGCGGTACGCACGATCAACTCGATACCAAATTCCTTTTCCGCGTCCCGCGCGCCCTTCTCCATGGAAACAAAAAATGGATTGGTAAGGGTCTTCATTACCAGCGCAATACGTGGTTTTTCCGAAGCGGCGTTCGGCGCAGGCTTCCCAGTAGCAGCGTTATTGGCCTGCTGTTTTTGCTCCGCCTCCCCACAGGCGGATACCCCCAACAGCAATATGGAAAAGAAAAACGCGCGCGACACCAAATAAAAACCAGACAACTGTCTTTCTCCTGCGAACCGAATTATTTCTATTTATAACCGATTTACGCAAGAAATGAGTTAATGAATTCTCATTTACGCCCTAGGTCTTGTGGCGATTATTCAAATTTAAAAAAAATCTTGGGAAGAATAGCCGGAGAATATTTAGGAAATGCCAGGCCCTCAATCAAGCTGGGCGACCCGAAGGGGCGATCAATTCGTTGACTTGGTCTTGCGACAATTCGTCGGAATCGACAACCTCAACTTGGGCCCGCCGTTCCACATCAACCTCATCTGGGCGAACTCGGCGCCGCCGGTCTGGGCCCGTATACCGCGGGGATTTGACAAAAATGCGCGGTCGCTCGATCACCTCATTAATGCGGGAAAACAAATCGGTCGCGGAAAAAGGCTTGCGAACAAACTCCGTAATCCCGGCATCCCGCGCTTCCAGCACATTGTAAAGCTCGGAATAGGCGGACACCATGACAATGGGGACCATGTTATCGCGCACATCCTTGGCGGTGCGGATGACCCGGGTCATCTCCACCCCGTCCAATGGTTGCATTTCCTTTTCCGAAAACAGGATGTCGATCTTGTTGGTTTGTAAAAGGCCAAGCGCCGCCGAGCCATCCGGCGCCTCCTTGATGTCCCGCGCTCCAAAAGCCTTCAACACGGCCTTCATCACCGACCGCATGAAGGGGTTGGGCTCGACAACCAATAGGGAAAATTGTTCTAGATACCGTGGGGTGCGATTCATTTATGTAGCTACCAGATTATCCCGCACAACTATAGGGACTTCTGAAATATTTCAACTTGATGCATGTTAATTTGTTGCTAACGCACCTGTAAACCACTGTTTTTTTCGCAGGAGCGACATTGGAATTATTTTACAAAAAGGGAATTAATAAAACATTAGGCATGGCTTACTCGTATTTCGGTTATCCTGTATTGCCAATACACGGCAACCCGCCCTAATTTGGGTTGGACCATTTCGATGCTTCTGGCTTGCCACCGCTGTGACCTAAAGCGCGATCGACCTGATTGGACCATTTGACCAGACCTCGAGAATAATTCCGATGTTCCGTCTGTTTTCACCTCTGTTCCTCCCTGGCTCTGGCTTCTCCTTGCACACGGCGATGGAGAAGGGTAAGTGTCAGCCTGATTTTCCCGCCGTTTCCCCCCGACAACAGTTAGGAGTTGCGAGACATGGCTGCTGAAACAGCGAATTTGGATGAACAGATCGCCGATATTCTCGCGCGCACGAAAACCATCGCCATAGTCGGGGCCAGCGGCAATTGGAAACGGCCCTCTAATTTCGTGATGAAATATCTGCAAGAGGCAGGCTATCGGGTGATCCCCGTCAACCCCGGGTTCGCGGGCAAGAAAATCCTGGGTGAAAACACTTATGCAACCCTTGCGGATATCCCCGACAGCGTGGATATGGTGGACGTTTTCCGCCCCGCCAAGGAAGCCCCGGATCTCGCCCGCCAGGCCATCGCCATCGGCGCCAAAACCCTTTGGTTGCAGCTCGCCATCGTGAGCGAGGAAGCCGCAAAGATTGGCGAAGCGGCGGGCTTGACAGTGATCATGAACCATTGCCCAAAGATCGAGCATTCACGTCTCAGTGGCTCATTGGGCTTGATCGGCTTTGATTCGAAACTTCTGACCTCCCGCCGTCGACCGGTAAAGCGCCCGCCTGCACCGGCCCGCGCCGGGGGCTTTTTCCAATCCACGAATCTCGAGACGCTGGCTATCCACGCAGGCGCAGCGCCGGACCCAAATAGTGGCGCTCGCACCGTGCCCATCGTCCAATCCACCAGTTTCGTGTTCGATGATGCGGATCACGCGGCATCCCTGTTTAATCTGCAAACACCGGGAAATATCTACGGGCGATTGTCCAACCCGACCAATGCGGCCCTGGAGCAGAAACTCGCCGCCTTGGAAGGTGGGCGCGGCACCACCTGCTGCGCCTCGGGGCATGCGGCGCAAATCATCGCCTTGTTGCCGCTGATGGGCCCGGGCACCCGTCTGGTGGCGGCGAACCGGCTTTATGGCGGATCGGTCACCCAGTTCGGGCATACCTTCAAAAAATTCGGTTGGCAGGCCAGCTTCGTGGATGTGGATGACTTGGACGCCGTCCGCGATGCGGTGGCGCAAGAAGATGTACGGGCCCTGTTCGTCGAGAGCCTGGCCAATCCTGGCGGGGTCGTGAGCGACCTGGAACCCCTGGCGGAGCTCGCCCATGCGGCGGGAATCCCCTTCATCGTCGATAACACCATGGCCACGCCGGTGCTGTGCAAACCCTTCGACCATGGGGCGGATATTATCGTGCATTCCACCACCAAGTTTCTTTCCGGCCATGCCAACGCCATGGGCGGCGCGGTGATTGACAGCGGACGCTTTGATTGGGGCAGGGGGCGCGGCTTTCCGGCCCTGGTGGAACCGGAACCCGCCTATCACGGCATTTCCTTTTGGGAGAGTTTCGGAGACCTGGCCTATACCAATTACGGCCATGCGGTGGGGTTGCGCGACCTGGGTCCGACCATGGCCCCTCTAAATGCCTTCTTAACCCTGACTGGCATCGAAACCCTGCCCCTGCGCATGGAGCGTCATGTGGCCAACGCCGCTCAGGTTGTGGCTTTCCTCGCCAAGCATCCGAAAGTGAAAAGCGTCTCCCATGCGGGGTTGCCGGAAAGCCCCTGGCACGCCCTGGCGCAAAAATACCTGCCTGCCGGCGCGGGGTCGGTCTTCACCTTCGAGGTCGAGGGCGGATACGAGGCCGGAAAAGCGGTTGTCGCCGGGTGTAATATCTTTTCGCACCTCGCCAATATCGGCGACACCCGGTCGCTGATTCTGCATCCCGCCTCCACCACACACCGTCAGTTGACACAGGAACAGCGCGATGCCGCCGGGGTGAGCGAGGGCGTGCTGCGCCTGTCCATCGGGCTCGAAAATGTCGAAGATTTAATCGCGGATCTGGACGCGGCGTTAACCTACGCCGCCTAACAGCGAGGAATCAGTCGCCCTCGGTCTCTCGCGGCGTGCCATCGGGCCGCAGGGCGCAGTTGTCCAACACGAATTTGTCATCCACCTGGGAATGATGCAAAAACCAATGGATTGCGAATTCCAGCAATTCATGGGTGTCATAGCCATGGCTATATACGGCCTGCATCTTGTTTTTCAGGACCTCTAACAACCGTTCATGCAAATGCTGATGGGTCTGCAAGATGTGCCCAGGGACTTGTAAGGTTCGGTAAATATTTTCTTCGCTGTAGAAATGAAAACGGGCGTAACGAAACAACTCTTCCAAGGTGCGCGACAGCGTAAATTTATCGCACCCCTCCTCTGCCAGCTTAATTATTCGATTAATGAGATCGACGAAATAATGGTGTTGCAGATCGATCTCCTCGTTTCCAAGCTCGAGTTTTTGGTCCCATTGCAACTTTTCCATGATTTTTCCCGATTTATACCCGCAGCAAATGGGGTTATAAACAACAATTATATATAAACCCTTCGATTGTCTTAGTCTTAGTGTTCATCCCCCTTTGGAAAAACAATTGATCTTGCCCGGGATCGATCAGGGCATCCCTCCTTTCGCCCAGGCCCCTCCATAAGGGTTATTTCCGGGCGCGATCTCCATTCCCCACATTTAACGTAAATGCTGTCAAATAACGTTCAATAACTTGTAAAAATGACGCCGGGGTGAGAGAATTCCCCTGTTGTTAGCGTGGGATCGCGCACCATCAAAGGGCCAGTCAAGAGCCCGCCTGCGATCTCGGCAGGAACATTTCATTCAGACGCAACAGGTCAGAGGCATCATAGCGTTCCATGGGCGCCCCACACGCGCAAAGCCGCATTCGTCAAGCCGTCACCAGTCTCGCCGACCCGCAAGCGGCCGTGAAAGACCTGCATGACCAGTTGGTCCAGGCGGACATGTCTATGGTCGTCTTGTTCTGTTCCCCCGATTATCCCTTATGCGATCTCAAATCAGCCTTGGCGGAGACCTTCGAAGGGGCAAAAGTGGTGGGCTGCACCACGGCGGGGGAACTCTCTCAAAACGGTTATAGCGAGGGCAGTATTTCCGGCCTTTCCCTCGCCCGCCCCGATTTCAACGCGGCGTCGGCGCGGATCACCGATCTTTCACATTATACCCTGACCTCGGGGCGCGAGATCGTGTCTTCCCTGTTGGAGGAACTGAAAGCCCAGGGCGTGGACCCTACCCCGGAGAACACCTTTGCCTTTCTGATGATTGATGGCCTGTGTCGCTGCGAGGAACTATTGGTCTCAACGTTGTACCCGGCCTTGGGCGGCATTCAATTGTTTGGCGGGTCAGCGGGCGACGGCATGCATTTTGACCGAACCTTCGTGCTACATGATGGGGAGTTCCATCCTGAGAGCGCCGTCCTCACCCTGGTTTCCACCGAACACCCCTTTCGCATTTTCAACAGCCAGCATTTTCGGAGCACGGGCCGGAAGATGGTTGTTACCGAAGCGGATCCGGCCAATCGGATTGTTACGGAGATCAATGCGGAACCGGCGGCCCATGAATATGCGCGTTTGGTGGGTCTGGAGGA
This sequence comes from Magnetospiraceae bacterium, assembly GCA_049605255.1. GTDB lineage: Bacteria > Pseudomonadota > Alphaproteobacteria > Rhodospirillales > JBMYUJ01 > JBMYUJ01. The sequence continues at coordinate 24,913 of JBMYUJ010000010.1, read as the reverse complement.
TGCGGCGCTGACCCCCATGGTTTTTGCCAATCACCCCGTGGTGGTTCGCGTCGGCGGGGAGGATCACGTTCGGTCCATTCAAAAGGTCAACGCCGATGGCAGCCTAACCTTTTTCTGCGCCATCGATTGCGGCGTCGTGCTGACCGTGGCAGAAGGCGTGGATATCACCCAAAGTGTTCAAAACCTGATGGACAACCTGAATGAGTCCATCGGTCATCCGGATTTGATCATTGGTTGTGACTGCGTGCTGCGTAGTTTAGAATTAGAACGAAAACAGTTACGGCGCGAACTCGCCCCCCTGTTTGAGAGCAACAATTTTATCGGGTTCAATACTTATGGGGAGCAATACAACTCCATGCATGTGAACCAAACCTTGACCGGCGTCGCCATCGGGCGCCGAACCGCGATCTCGGCGGAATGACATGCCGCTTCCCCATCTGAGCGTCAAAGGCACCCCCGAAGAAAAAATCCAGAAGCTGGGCAAGATCGTCTCGGTCTTGATGGACCAGGTTGAACGCAAAACAGATGTCCAGGGCAGCGCCTATTCCATGTTCCAAGCAGCGATCCTGCTGGAAGACAAGGTGCAGGAAAGAACCCGCGCGCTGGAAGCAGCATTACATGACTTGGAAATCGCGCGGCGTGAGGCGGAAACGGCACAACAACATTTGCGTGAAGCCATCGAAAGCATTTCCGAAGGATTCGCCCTGTTCGATTATAATGACCGGCTTGTGCTGTGGAATGCCCGCTTCAAGGAATTCTGGATCAAGGCCGGCGCGCATCTCTATGAGGGAGTAGAGTTCGCCGATCTATCGCGGGCGACGGTCGAGCGCGGCATGATCGCCGATGCCGAGGACGACCCGGAAGAATGGCTGCGCCAGCGCATGCTGCATCACCAGAATCCCGGCGACCCCTTCACCTGCAAGCTCAGTAATGGGCGCTGGCTGCAAATTAACGAACGCACCACCGCCGACCGGGGCGTGGTCGGTCTCTATACGGATATCACCGAGGTCAAAACCAGCGAAAAGGAACGGCGGGAGCGGGAGCTGATGGAGAAATCCATTCTGCTGCAATCCACGCTGGACAATCTCTCGCAAGGGGTGTCGGTGTATGACGCGAACCTGAACCTCGTTGCTTGGAACGAGCGTTTCAAGGCGCTTTTGGATCTTCCCGACTGGTTCATTCAGGCGGGCATGCATTATGAAAAAATCCTTACTTTCCTGGCCGAGCGCGGTGAGTTTCAGGAAGACAATCGGGAGGCCGTTGAAAAGCGCCTCGCCCGCGCCCTCACTTTTTCCCGGTTCACCTTAGAATATCAGCGGCCCACCGGCACCATTTTGGAGGTACGCCGCGCCCCCATGCCCGATGGTGGCTTCGTCAACACCTATACCGACGTTACGCAAACCCGGCAATCCGCCCTCGCCCTGCAAGAAGCCAAGGTATCGCTGGAACGGCGCGTGGCGGAACGCACCTTGAAGCTGACCGAATTGAACCAACAGCTCAGCCAGGAAATCGTCGAAAGAACCGAGGTGGAAAAAGCCCTGCGGGTGGCGAAAAACGCCGCGGAAGAGGCGAATGTCAGTAAAACCAAGTTTCTTGCCGCCGCCAGCCATGACCTATTGCAGCCCATCAACGCCGCGCGGCTTTTCATTACTGCCCTGGCGGAACGGAAGCATACCTCTGAAAACCGCGTTTTGGTGGATAGCATCGACGGGTCCATGCGCAGCATCGAGGATGTGCTGAACGCCCTTCTGGATATTTCCAAGCTGGATGCGGGCGTGGTGCCGACGGAAGTAACCCAGATTCACTTGCAGGATCTGTTGAAACGGTTGGTGCTGGAGCTCCGACCCGCGGCGCATCACCACGGGCTGAAGATTCAGTTGGTGGATACCTCCTTGCATGTTCGCTCTGATGTCCGGCTGCTGACCCGTGTTTTACGCAATTTTATCGTCAATGCCACCCGCTACACCGAAGCGGGGCGGATTCTGGTGGGATGCCGACGCCGGGGTGATGCGGTGGACATTCAAGTGTGGGATACCGGCGTGGGTATTCCACAAGATCGCGTGGCCGAGATTTTCGAAGAATTCCGGCAACTGGATACGGGAATCAAACAGGGCGAAAAAGGCGCGGGGCTGGGGCTGGCCATCGTGGAGCGGATCGCCCGCATGTTGCAACACCCCATCGGAGTCGTCTCCAAGCCGGGCCAGGGCTCCATGTTCTTCATCACCGTCCCCCTCAGCCCTGAGGTCGCCGCGGACCCGGTCCTGACACCGGTGGTTTCCCAACGGCCGACCATGGAAAATATCCGCATCGCTGTTATCGACAATGACAAGGCCATTCTCGGCGGCATGGAGAGCCTGCTGGCAGGATGGAAATGCCACCCCATTGTGGCGGGAACGGAGAAGGAGCTGTTCAAGAAGCTGCAACGCGAAGCGCTGCCGCCGCAGGTTTTATTGGTGGATTATCACTTGGATGATGGGGATGACGGTATTCGCCTCGCCCATGCTGTGGCGGATTATTTGGGCGGCCCCATTCCCACGGTGGTGATTACCGCTGACCGGACAGACGATGTGCTGCAGCGCTCTCAGGAGGCCGGTTTCCACCTGTTGCGCAAACCGTTGCGGCCGGCGCGCCTCCGTTCGCTCATCGCCCATATCTGCCCGGAATAAACGCCGCGGCAGATCAACGGGCCAAGCCGCTTAATGGCGCGGCATCACGGGCCCGAACACGATCTTGTTGGCCAGCAACACGGCCTGGGTCCGGCTGAACACACCCATTTTCCGCAAGATGGACGAGATATGCGCCTTCACCGTTGATTCCTTGATATCCAATTCGTAGGCGATGATCTTGTTCGGCTTGCCTTGCGCCAGCAATTCGTAAACGCGCAGTTCCGCTTGGGTCAGCGTCGCCACCTTGTCCTGCGCCGCCGGATCCGCCCCCTGCTCCTCCGAAGAGACGCTGAGGTCCGCCGCATCCGGCGAGAAAATTTCGCCTTCGATCACGCTGCGAATGGCGCCGACCATGCGCTCGCGGGCCAGTGATTTTGGAATGAACCCCATGGCGCCACAGGCCAAGGCTTTTTTCAGCGCCGAATTATTGGCCGATCCGGTGACCACGACCACCGGAATGGATGGCGCCAGGTTGCGGATCGAAATCAGGCCCGAAAACCCTTCCGCGCCGGGCAAATCGATATCCAGCAAGATCAAATCCAGGTCCGGATCGGACCCCACGATTTCTTGTGCTTCCGCCAAAGTCCCCGCTTCGACGACATCGGTGCTATCAAGGGAATCATCCACCACTTGGTGGAGGGCATCCCGAAACAGTGGGTGATCCTCGGCAATCAATACTCTGGCCATACCTTCCCCAATCTCTCTTTCGCCCAGGCAGTTTGCTGAAATGTCCATTCGAGGGCCCCACGTTGCTTTCTTAAAAAGATGGGGGAGAACCATCGGATGTCCTCCCCCCATATCGGACTTTCGACATGCCCGTTAGTTGGCGAGTTTGAACACCCAAACGGATCCACCTTGGTTAAGGAACTTAACCCGCTTGGCAACATCACCGCCCCACAGGGGAACGGCACCACCCCACCCGGAAACCACTGCGACATATTGTACGCCATCTTGATCCCACGTAACGGGTTGGCTCACAATTCCAGACCCGGTCTGGAACTTCCACAGCACCTCGCCGGACTCATCGTCCAAGGCGAGGAATTCGCCCTCCGGATTACCCGTGAACACCAGTCCACCGGCGGTGGTCATAACGCCCGCCCAAAGCGGTGCGTTATTCTTCAGTTCCCATTTAACCGATCCATCTTTCGGATCGATGGCTTTCAGGGAACCAATATACTCTTCGAACAGCGGCTTAATGGTGAAGCCCGCGCCCAGATAAGCCGCGCCCTTTTTATAGGTGACTGGTTCGTTCCACAGGTCCATGCCCCATTCGTTCGACGGAACGTAGAACAGGCCGGTGTTTTTGCTGTAGGCCATGGGCATCCAGTTCTTGGCGCCCAGGAAGGCCGGCACGGCAAAGATCGCCTTGCCCTTGCCATCCTTGGAAGAGACCGACGGATCACCTGCCCGGTTTTCGTCGATGTAAACGGGACGGCCCGATTTCAGGTCGATTTCCTTTGCCCAGGAAATCTGTTTTACGAAGGGCGTCGCATTCACAAGGGTACCATTTGTGCGGTCCAAAACATAGAAAAAGCCGTTCCGGTCCGCGGTCGCGGCAAGCTTCTTGCCATCCATTTCAAACGGCACGACCTCGTTCACACCATCGAAATCCCAGCCTTCCCAGGGGGTCGTCTGGTAGTGCCATTTGATCTCGCCGGTATCGGGGTTGAGACCGATACGAGACGCCGCATACAGGTTATCGCCCTTGCGCAGGTGCGAGTTCCAAGGGGCCGGGTTGCCGGTGCCATAAATAATGGTATCGGTGCTTTCGTCATAGGTGCCACCCAGCCAGGTCGCGCCCCCCCCGAACTGCCACATATCACCGGGCCAAGTCGCATTCTTGGTGCCGGTCATGGTGCTTTCCTTACCATTGAGCATACCAACATGGCCTTCAATGGTCGGACGGCGCCAGACATGTTCACCGGTTTCTGCATCCCAGGCATCCACCGAGCCGACAATGCCGAATTCACCGCCGGAAACGCCGGTAATCACCCGGCCCTTGACGATCATGGGCGCGGCGGAGAAGGAGTAACCCGCCTTGTAATCGCCCATGGTCTTTTTCCATTTCACCTTGCCCGTCTTTCGGTCCAAGGCGACCAGCTTGGCATCCAAGGTGCCGAAATAGAAATTGTCGCCGTACAAGGCGCCGCCACGGTTGATCACGTCACAGCAGGGCATGATGCCATCGGGCAGGCGCGCATCGTATTGCCAGAGCTCGGCACCGGTCGCCAGGTCGATGGCGAAGACCCGCGAATAGGACGCGGTCACATACATCACGCCATCATAGATCAGCGGTTGGGCTTCCTGGCCCCGCTGCTTTTCACCGCCGAAGGAGAACGCCCAGGCGGGAACCAGTTTTTTCACAGTAGATTTGTTGATTTGGTCCAGCGGGCTGAAACGCTGTGCATCGCGGCCCATGCCGTTGGTGACGATCTGGCTGGTAATTGTCGCATCTTTGGCAACGTCATCTTCGGTTACCGCGGCATTTACAGGTGCCATCGCCAACCCAAGCGCGGCACTCAATACCGTCGCGCCAAAAAGCAGCCGATAGTTCGATTTCATATGATTTTCCTCCCTTTGTTTCGCGCGCCTCGAGGAGTGAGACGACGCTCAACAATCCCCATTGCTGATTTTGGAATTCTCGTTGACAGAACGGTGGAAAACAATTCGTCAAAAGTCGTAGGGGCGCCCGCTCGGCGCGGCGCGTCAGTTCACCTGCGGCAGAATCTCAGCTTCGAGAGCCGGAAAAAGATGGCTGACCGACCGCGCGTATTCTTCTTTGACGACCGCCCAGTCGGCGAAGCGGTCTGGTAGGGGCGAAGCCATGGTTTCCATCATATCGGCGCCCGCCGCCAGGGCTTCGCGCAGGTGCGCTTCCAGCCAAGTGAGATAATCGCGGGTTTCCGCAATGCCGCTTTGGTCACGATGCACCGGGCCATGACCAGGCACGATCACGCGGAACGGAATTTCCTCTAATTGCGCCAAGGCCTCCAACCAATTGCCAATATGGGCGTGCGGCGTGGTGGGCGCCTGAAATTTGAACACCAGATCCCCGGCGAACAAGACACCCGTGGTTGGATCGAAAATCGCCAGGTCCGCATGATCGTGCCCCTGCAAGGCGTAGAAACGCAGTTCCCGGCCTGCGATGGTTTGCACCGATACTGAAATGGATTCCGTTGGGGCAAACACCTCCGTCCCGCGCATGAAATCCCCGGCCAGGCGGTACATGTTCTGCAAAAACGTGTCCCCCTCCTGGACAATTCCCTCCCGAGTGGTAGATAGGGCGGTAATGGGCGTATCGAAATAGGCCTGGTTGCCAAGGAAATGGTCTGGATGGTGATGGGTATTGAACACCTTGACGATGGGCTTGACACTGATCTGCCGGATCGCGGCGCGCATCTGCTCGCCATAGAGCCGTGACGGCCCTGTATCGATCACGATGATCCCGGTTTCGGTGACGATGAACCCGGTGTTGACAATATTGCCCCCGTTTTCGAAGGAAAAATATTCCTGACGGCCTTCGAAAACAAAGGTGCCCGGCGCCACTTCACGGGGACTCAGATTATAGGATTTTTCGGCGGAAAAGGCCGTTCCAGCCGCGAACAGGAAAGCCCCAAATAGGCATACCCAAACGATAAAAAGCGGGATAACGCGCGGGGCCCGGGCCACGTCAGGAACCGTTGCCATCCCGGGGAACGAAGGCATTTACCTGGTTTCCGTTATTGTCGACGCCCATAACCGTATAGCCCTTCGCCGCCCGATGGGACGGGTCTACCTCGATGCTGAAGACCGGGTTTTCCATGACCGGCTCAAAGGTTTCGAGCCGCGCGATCGCAGCGCCTTCTGCATCCGTCACCGTCAAGGTTTCGATGTAAAAGGCCGGAATGCCGTCCACCAACCCGGTATCCATGGGATGCATCACCCGGAACCGCAACCGATCGCCCTGCGCTTTCCTATCCCAGACCCGGGCCTGCACATGCCCCAAAGTCTCCGTCCAATCCCCGCTGGTCATGCCCATGGAGGGGGTTGTACAGCCACCACCAGCCGCGTCCACCCAAACACCACCCACATGCCAGACGCCATCTTCGGTCAGCGCCGCCGCCCGGATGGGAGTTGCCTGGTTTACCTTCAGGCGCAGCTCCAGGTAGGGCCGCGCCCGCTCCGGATAGAAATGGGCCACCTTGCTGATGGGGTTGAGGTCGGCAAACACGATGAGTTCCTGAACTTTCCCCAAACTCGACGCGTCTATCGATACCGGCACCTGAAGATTATCTTCGGCGGTGGTGGGCGCGATTACGCGCACCCGGTCATCCATCACCACGGGGGCCGCATCAAACATCACGTCCTGCATCACGTCCCAATAGGGAGATTGCAGCGGATCGGGGATGGTTTCCGCCGCGGCGCTCGCGCGCGGACTGACAAGCGCAACTGTTAGCGCGCAGGCTATTGCTGCCTTCCAAACCATAGCACATCCCCAATGTTATTCAGGGGATATTAGCAAATACGGATAAAGCCCCATATCCGACCTTGGTCGAATGGGGGGCGTGACGCGGCTATTGTGCGGTGGCGCCGAGCAGAGAGTCCGGCGGGGGGCGGTAGGTAATGCCATGTTTGGCGAAGATCTGTTCCATGGTGCCATCATTCACCATGGCGGCCAGGATATCCCCCACCGCATACCCCAGTTGTCGGTAGGTATGCTTGACCGCCGCGCCGATCAGCCATTTCGGCTTGGCAACGCCAGACAGCAGAACGGGGCCCACCGGGGGTTTAACAGCATCCGCGTGGAAGGCGTGATCGAGCTGGCTGCGGGTGGCCAGGATGGCCTGCACCTCGCCCGCCCGCATGGCTTGGGCGGCTTCCTCGATGGTGCGGTAATGCAGCACATTCTCGCGGATCATACCGCCGTTGAAGGATGTCAGGGCGAAGTCCGCCAAGGTATCCAATTCGACGCCGATTTTTTCGAAGCGGAAGACCGCCAAGGTCGGCTTGGCGCCCACCGTATCCGGATTCCAGGTCAAGTGGATGGCTTCCTCCAGATAGGCGCCGAAGAAAAATACCTGGTTGTTTTGCAGAGAAAAAGCCCGATCATAAGGCACATGCAGCATCACATCGGCCACCAACCCGCCCAGGTAATGACCCTTCCAGACCGCGTTGCGCAGATCGTCCTGCACGGTCTCATCGGCGGTCAGTTCAAAGACGGTGAGCCGCACATCTAAGGAATTCGCAATCTGCGCGGCGATGTCCACGTCGATCCCCACCAACGTGCCATTTGCATCTCGGTAAGAGAACGGCGGAAAATCCCGATAGACGGCGACGATGATCTCGCCTTTTTCTTGGATCTCATCAAACGTAAGCGCGACAGCCCGGGGGGGTATCGCGCTTATCATTACAAACAGAAAGGCGAGGAAAACAAAGCCGAGGTGGCGATACTGCCCGGAATAGCTCAGGGGATCAATCCTCATCCGAGCGGGAGTCGATATAGGTGCGGATGGCCCACAAACCTTCTTGGCTGATAACGCCTTCGAACTTCGGCATATAGACCTTGCCATCGCGAACAGCACCGCCCCGGACCCGCTCCTTGAACCATTCATCGCCGTCGAAATCTTCTTCCAAATATCTCAGGTCGGGCGCGATACCGCCGGAAATCGCTTCCAAGCCATGGCACCGCGCGCAATTCTGATTGTAGGCGGAAGAGCCGATCTCGATTGCCCGTTCCTTATATTCCGCGCTATCCCGGAAAGGATTGGTTTCCGCCCATTCATCGCCCAGCTCCGGCAGGCCCGTGGTATCCACCGCTTGCGGGGTCACGTCACCATGGCCGTAGGCTTGAGACCCCAAAGCCAATCCGATCAAAACTGTCAGAGAAAACCCAAAACCGCGTCGCATCATTGTCCGTCTACCCTCGTTTCGCCCCAGGCCCTGTTGCCCGTTGTCTGGTATCCGTTATACGCGACTGGCTTGACTCCTTTCCGCTCGACTTTGGTCGGATTAGCGCATTGCAACGCCCAACTTTGGTCGAAAAACCGCCGTTAAATGACCTTTTCCGTCAGACCCACATAGGTATCCATGATCCGATGCGGGTCGGCTTTCAGCACGTCCTTCCACTCATCCAGCGGCGCGCCAGATTGGATCAAACCGCGAATGGCACCCAGATGATCGGTCCGCCCCAGGCTGACCGCGCCCACCAGATGGTTGCCCTCAAAAATCAGGCGAAGGAACTTGTAGTTCTCTTCGTCCAGCACTTCGGAGGTATCCTCCGTGCCGTGCCAATGGCCGAACGAGCCGGAGATCAACCCCGCCGTATCCAGAACGTTCATCTGCAAGCTGCCCTGATAGACCGTATCGACCCCCGCCATATTCTGCGCCGCGACCCGCCCATGTTCGGTGGCCGTCGGCTGAATGGCATGCACCTCATGCTCGCCGGTGGTGAAATCCAGGCCCTGCGCGCAATCTCCCGCCGCATAAATATCCGGGATATTGGTCTGCATGCGATCATCGATGAGAATCCCGCTATCGACCCTGATCCCGCTGCCCTCCAAGAATTCCGTATAGGCCCGCACACCGGCAGACACCACCAAGAGTTGCGCAGGTAGTTGGTCCCCGTTATCCAGATGAACCAGCAACCCGTCGGCGGTCGGGTCCACCCGGTCCACCTTGGTGCTGGTGCGCACATCGATGCCTTTTTCGATGCACCATTTCTTGATCAAGCCACCGCTAATCGGGTCCATCATGCGGGGCACCATGCGGTCTCCGGCTTCGACCACGGTCAGCTTCACGCCCCGTTCCACCAGGGTCTCCAGGATGATGCAGCCGATGAAACCGGCCCCCATCAATACGACTTGGGCGCCCGGCTGGGCCAATCGTTCGATCTGCCGGGCGTCGTCCAGGGTCCAGCAGTTCCAGACCCGGTCCCCTTCCAGGCCTGGAATCGGCGGCGCGATGGGATGGGCGCCCGTGCACAGCAGCAGCTTGCCATAGCGCACGGTGCTGCCGTCCTCCAAGGTCACGCTATGCCCGGCCCCATCCACGGTGGAAACCCGGCCAATGCGATAATCGATATGTTTGCTTTCCAGATAACCTGGGTCCGGGCGCAGGTAGGTGCCCTGCCCATCCACGTTTCCGGTCAGGAAATAGGGCAGCGCCATGCGCGAATACGGCGGCTCAGGCTCCTTACCGATCATCAGGATCGTCGCGTCCGGCGCGAATTTGCGCAAGGTTTCCGCCGCAACCACGCCCGCCGGTCCGGCACCCACAATCAGATGGTCGACCCGGTCGGGCAAATCGGTTCGCGGCGTTGGCGCCGCAGCAGGTGCGGGTGTGGGCGATGGCGCTGAAGGCGCCGCGGGTTTCGGCGCAGGCGCTGCATCATTCGCGCCGCCACCACCGAAAATACGTTTGAAAATATTGGCCATTTTTCATTCCCATCCTACTGCATCGGAGGTTCCGATGGTGTCAGCCTGCCTGAAGGATCACGCATCGATGCCGCGACTTACCCCCCGGCGACGGGAGGCCAGACGGCAAGCGTGTCATTGTCATTAAGAGCGTGAGTGGCGCGGCTACTGGGCGCCACATAGGCGCCGTTGACCAAGACCAAATGGCACTGATCTTCCGGGACGCCGAGTTGTGAAAGGGTTGCCGTTACGGTCGAAGCGTCCGCAACATCCATTTCGGCTTTATTGTTCTTGGCGGATGCGGGCAGGAACTGCCCCAAGCTGGCGAACAGTTTGACGGTCACTTGCATGGTCGTCTCCGCGACCTCCCTCGGAAATAAAGTATCGGATACCCAGGCGGGGCAGAAGAACCACCCCGCCCGGGTTGATCCGGTAACCGGCTACAGGTTGAGCCGGGATAGGGTCTCGTTGGTCGGCACCCCGTCCGGTGTCCAACCGCGCAGCTCGTAATATTCGGGCAGCATTTTTTCGAGCCCGTTAACCTTGCCCTTGGCGGGACCGGTCTTCGCCGCATCCTTCAACAGGCGCTTGGGCAGGGTATCATCCGCCGCCGTCAGGCCCGCATCCATGTTGAACTTGCGCTCCAGGTTCCAGATCCGCTCACCCGCTTCCAGCAGGCTATCCACGGTCCAGTTCCCGTCACAGGCCGCCGCCACTTGCGGTGCCACGTCCTCCAGGGTCCAGGCGAAGGAGGTGAACAGGCATATGCCCGCGCTGTCAAAGGCCGCCGTCGCGTCTTGGAACGCCTTCACCAAACCGGCCTTGCCGTCGGTTTCCAGCGGGTCAGTCTTTTCTGGGATACCCAGCACTTCAGACGCCACCGTGTAGCTGCGCAGGTGGCAGGCTCCCCGGTTTGATGTGGCATAAGTCAAGCCCATGCCCTGAATGCCGCGCGGATCGTAAGCCGGGAATTCCTGACCCTTGACGGTCATGGACAGGTCCGGATCGCCATATTTCTCGCACAAGCGTTTGGAGCCCAGGCCGATCTCGACCCCGAAGCCCTCTCCCTTGCCGGTGGCTTCCACCATGGCGACCAGGGCCGCCGCGGAACCGAACTTCAGTTCCACCCCGCCGGTCTGTTCCTTGGTGATCTTGCCGCCTTCATACAGCTCCATGGCCGCGGCAACCGTGGCCCCGAAGGAGATGGGGTCCATGCCCTGCTCGTTGCAGATGGAGTTGGCGAAGGTCAGCGCTTCCAAATCATCCACGCCGGTGGCCGCCCCCAACGCCCAGGCCGCTTCATATTCCAACCCGCCGGTGGCCTTTTGATATTCCGGGCGATCCTTCACGGTGAAGTGGGTCGGATCGATCTTCGATACCCGGCCACAGCCGATGGTGCAGCCGAAACAGGCCTGGTTGCGGACCAGATTGGCCTTGCCGTCGGATACCCGGGGCCGATGCATGGCTTCACCGCCGATGGCGTCGGCATTCTCCATCTGCACGTCTTTGCAGTTATGGGTCGGCAAGGCGCCGGTTTCATTGATCACATTCATCAGCACCTGGGTGCCATAGGTGGGCAGCCCCTGGCCGGTCACCGCATTGCCCGCCAACACGGCCTTACCCGCCGTGACGGCCGCGTCAAACGCCGCCGTATCGCGCACCTTGGTGCCCTTGGTGCCCCGTACCGCCACCGCTTTCAGGTTCTTCGACCCCATCACGGTGCCAACGCCGGAACGGCCCGCCGCCCGGTGCATATCGTTGACGATACAGGCAAACAACGCGCCGCTTTCGCCCGCCACGCCGATGGAGGCCACCTTGATTTGCGGGTCCTGATGCGCCTTCTTGATGGTTTCTTCGGTTTCCCAAACCGACTTGCCCCACACGGAGCCTTCGGCATCTACCAGCTTGGCATCACCATCGCGCAGCAACAAATAGACCGGCTTCGGCGCGCGGCCCTCGAAGATAATCATATCCCAGCCGGCGAATTTCAGTTCCGGCCCGAAATAGCCGCCAGAGTTGGAGCAGGCAATGGCCCCGGTCAGCGGTCCCTTGGTGATCACCGAATAACGCGCACTGGTGGACGCGGACGTGCCCGTCAGCGGCCCCGTGGCGAAGATCAATTTGTTATCCGGCGAGAGGGGATCCACCTTCGGATCGATCTCTTCCACCAGATACTTGCTGGCCAACCCACGTTGACCCAAATAGCGCGCCGCCCATTCCATGTTCAGCGGTTCGGTCTTGAACGTGCCAGCCGACAGGTCGACACGTAAAATCTTTCCAGCCCATGCCATGTTATAAAATCCTCCCTAAGACCCGTGCCGCTGTCATCATGCCGTGGCTTCAGAGCCAACGTCCGACTTCGCCGCCCAGGCCATCATCCGGTCATACCCGGTCGCTTCTTCATCGATATAGGTGATCGCACCCGTCGGGCAGGCCTTCGCGCAGGCCGGATCGCCGCCGCACAGGTCGCATTTATCCACCTTGCCGGAAGAGGCATTGTAGTTCACCGTGCCGAACGGGCAGGCGATGGTGCAGACCTTGCAGCCCACGCAGCGCGAGGCGGAAACGACCTTCGCGCCCGTCGCGCCGTCGACCGTAATCGCGTTGACCGGGCAGGCTTGCTGACACCAGGCTTCGGTGCATTGCGTGCAAGTGTAGGCCACATACCGGCCTTGATCATGAAAATGAAAAACCCGAATCCGAGATTTCGCCGGATTGAAAATACCCTCGTGATGATACGAACACGCCAACTCGCACTGATTGCAACCGGTGCATTTGTCAACCGTGATCAATAACGCCTTATTCATAAAAATCTCCTCCCTCGTGCAGGCCGGAGACGGGAGTCCCGGAACCTGACGTAATGTTTAACGTATCAACCCAGTCTGGGGTCCGCTATGCCCTAAAAGTCGCATGAACAAAAAGAGACCAAACCCCTATAAAGACCTGCAAGATATTGTGGTTTTCCCCGAGACGATGATCGACCGATCCCAGGGGGTGAAGATGATACAAAGTTCGAGCGGTTTATCCGCCCACCAGAGCTTAACGTCGAGGCCGATGGGGGCATCCGTCTCGAACGTGACAGCCACCGGGTCCCCCCCGGGTTCCACAACCGCCGCGCCGCCTGGTGCTGCCACTTTGACCGCATGGCGTGTTTGGTTGTCGATGGTGATCACGCCGCCTGCCCAAGCCGGACCCGCCATGAGCAAGACCAGGGCACAGGCCAGAGGCGCAAAAAAATCGTATACGGCTATTGGCATGCAAAAACACCTATCACCGCTGTAAAAAACGAGACAACGATACTTTGGTCCAATTTTACCGTCAAAGACCATTCTGCTATTCTTGCCAAAAGAAAAAGTTGGTCTTTAGCCCAAAGAAGCCATTCTAGTCGTTCAGGGAATCATAAATGAAATACCCCCTCTTGGCCATAGGCCTCACCATATTGATCGCCGCAGGCATCGCCGGGAATGCCGTGGCCGACGACTGCCCGCCGAAATTCGGCCTGGCCGGATTGCTCTCCAACAAGAACAAGGAAACCCTGCCCGAAATCGTGCTGGGTTCGGGGTTGGACCTGTCGGCCACGCCCCTGACCTTGCGGTCTGGCGGCTATTATGTGTTGCCGATCAAAAGCGATGGTTCGGCGGAACTGGGTTTGGAAGGCCCCGGTTTTTTCCGCGCGGTCTGGATGGATGAGGTGGTGATTAACGATCTGGAGGTCCGGCCCTTTGGCATGGAATCGGTGGAGTTCGATGATGCCGGGGTCATTGAACTGAAATTCGTGGCGGTGAAGCCCGGACGGTATGAGCTAAGGATTCCCGGCTCCCGGGGGGAAAGCCAACGGGTCCCCATCACCATTCAGTAGGCATTATCTTGCGCCTGGGTCTGACCAATCGAATGCGTATTTTCTTCAGTCTTGTTCTCCTTCTCCTATGCACCGCCACCGCGCGGGCCGCGCCGATGGAGATAATCATTGCTTATCTGGGGCAGGTGCGAGATCGCCCGCCGGCGCTTTCCAATCTGGATACGCCGCCCGCTGATGAAGGCCTGGCCGGCGCCTTGCTGGGCATTGATGACAACAACACCACGGGCCGCTTCACCAACCAGCATTATACGCTCGCCCCGGTGACCCTGGCGGTAGCGGATGACCCGACAGAAGCGGTAACGGCCTTTCAAAAGGCAGGCAGAAATTTTATCATCGCAGACCTGATCGCCGCCAAGCTGGAAACCGCGTTGCAGGCCCCGGGCGCGGAGGGTCTGCTGTTTTTCAACGTGGCGGCACCGGATATTCACCTGCGGGAGGCCAGATGCCGCGCCAACCTGCTGCATACCCTGCCGAGCCGGGTGATGCTGGCCGATGCGTTGATGCAATATCTGGTCAGAAAGCGCTGGACCCGCTTGTTCCTGATCGAAGGCCCGCGCCCGGAAGATGTGCTCTACGCGGCGGCATTGCGCCGGGCGGCAATGAAATTCGGGGCCAAGATCGTCTCGGAGAAAAAATGGACCGGCGATCATGACGCCCGCCGCACGGCCCAGGCGGAAATGCCCCTGTTTACCCAAGATGCCAAGGACCATCACGTGATCCTGGTGGCCGACGAGATCGGCGATTTCGGTGATTTCATCCTGTTCCGATCTTGGGCGCCCCGGCCCGTCGCCGGAACCCAAGGGCTGGTTCCCACCCCCTGGCATCGGGTGATCGAGCAATGGGGCGCGGCGCAACTACAAAGCCGGTTCGTGAAGAAATTCGGGCGTCCGATGACGGCGCGGGATTACGCCGCCTGGCTTGCGGTGCGCTCGGTCGGGGAAGCCGCCACGCGGACTGCCGAGGCGGATCCCGCAGCCCTCACCGCCTTTATCAAAAGCGCGGAGTTCGCGCTGGCTGCCTTCAAGGGGCGGAAACTCTCCTACCGCCCGTGGAACGGCCAGTTGCGCCAACCGATCCCGCTGGTCACCGCCCGGTCCCTGGTGAGCCAATCCCCGCAGGAGGGTTTTCTGCACCCCCTATCGGAGATGGATACGCTGGGCATCGATCGGCCGGAGAGCCGTTGCGCCCTGGCCAAGGGAGGCCCCAAATGAAATATCTTTTTGCACTTACCGTGACATTCGGATTGGCTGCGCCCGCCGCAGCGCAGACGGTGTACGTGACCAATGAAAAAGACAACACGGTTTCCGTCATCGATGTAAAAACCCTGGAGGTCACCCGCACGGTGGCGGTGGGCCAGCGCCCCCGGGGCATCCTGCTCAGCCATGATCATAGCAAGCTCTATATCTGTGCGTCGGACGATAACACCGTGGAGGTCTTCGATGCGGTTACCCTGGAGAAATTGCGCGAGCTCCCTTCCGGCGCCGACCCGGAACAGTTCGCCCTGCATCCCAACAACCGCCATCTCTATATCTCCAATGAAGACGACAATATCGCCACCGTGGTGGATACGGAAACCGCCCGGGTTTTGGCGCAGGTGGATGTGGGGGTGGAACCAGAGGGCATGGCGGTGAGCCCGGACGGGAAATATGCCGTCAACACTTCTGAAACCACCAATATGGTGCATTGGATCGATACGGAAAAATTCGAACTGGTGGATAATACCCTGGTGGACCAACGCCCCCGCGATGCGGTGTTCGAGCGCGATGGGTCATTGCTCTGGGTATCGGCGGAAATTGGCGGCACCGTGGCGGTGATCGATGTGGCGACCCGGCAGGTGATCGAAACCCTAAATTTCGCCATTAAAGGTGTCCACCCAGACCGGGTACAGCCGGTGGGCATCGACCTCACCCAAGACGGAAAATGGGCCTTTGTCGCGCTCGGCCCCGCCAACCATCTCGCGGTGGTGGATCGCAAGACCTACGAGGTGGTCAAATATATTCTCGTTGGGCGGCGGGTCTGGCATATGGCCTTCACCCCCGATGAGAAACTGCTGTTCACCACCAATGGCGTGTCCGGCGACGTGACGGTGGTCGATGTCGAAGACCTGGAGGCCCTGAAATCCATCAAGGTGGGCCGCTACCCTTGGGGTGCGGTGGTGCGGCCTGAATGAGCGCCGCCCTGAGGATCGACGGGGTTGGCTATCGCTATGGCGGGGCGCAAAAGGAGGCGCTTTCGGATGTTTCCTGCACGGTTGCGGCGGGCAGCTTCACTGCGCTTTTGGGCGCCAACGGGGCCGGAAAAAGCACCTTGGTATCCCTGGTCACCCGGCTGTTCGAAACCGCATCGGGCCGGATCGAGATCGCCGGGCATGCCCTGACCCAATCCCCCCGCCAGGCCATGGCCGCCCTGGGGGTGGTGTTTCAGCAACCGACCCTCGACCTGGAT
The DNA here is from genome assembly GCA_049605255.1 of Magnetospiraceae bacterium. GTDB lineage: Bacteria > Pseudomonadota > Alphaproteobacteria > Rhodospirillales > JBMYUJ01 > JBMYUJ01. The sequence goes on along the minus strand of JBMYUJ010000010.1, from coordinate 8,552 downwards.
CTGACGGTCACCCAGAACCTGCGTTATTTCGCCGCCCTGCAGGGCATCGGCAAGCGAGAGGCCGATGCCCGCCTGGAACGGGAGCTGACCCGGTTACAGATGTTCGAGCGGCGCGGCGAGAAGGTGCGCCGCCTGAATGGCGGGCATCGGCGACGGGTGGAGATCGCCCGCGCGCTGCTGCACCGGCCCCGGCTGTTGTTGCTGGACGAACCCACCGTGGGGCTGGACGTGCCGACCCGCGCCACCATTGTCGACCATGTCCATGCCCTGGCCGCCGAGGAAAATATCGGTGTGCTGTGGGCCACCCATCTGATCGATGAGATCAGGCCCACCGATGCGGTGGTGATGCTGCATGCGGGGACCATCCGCGCCCAAGGCGCCGTGCCCGATGTGGTCGAACAATTTGGGGCGGCGGATCTCAGCGGGGCCTTCCAGCAGGTCTTGGCGGGGGATGCGCCATGACGGGCCGCCACGCGCTGCGCTGCCTGATCGGCATCAGTGGCCGGGAGGTTTTGCGGTTCCTGCATCAACGCGAACGCTTCCTCGCCGCTCTGGTGCGGCCCCTGGTCTGGCTGTTGGTGTTTGCCGCCGGGTTCCGCGCCGCCCTCGGGGTCTCCATCATTCCGCCCTACGAAACCTATATCACCTACGAGGTGTATATCCTGCCGGGCCTGCTCGGCATGATCCTGCTGTTCAACGGCATGCAGTCCTCGTTGTCTATGGTCTATGACCGGGAAATGGGCAGCATGCGCATTCTGCTCACCGCCCCCCTGCCCCGCTGGTATCTCCTGTCGTGCAAGCTGTTGGCCAGCACGGCGGTGTCGATCCTGCAAGCCTATGCCTTTCTTGGCATCGCCGCGCTGTTCGATGTGGGCGCGCCGGGGCTGGGCTATGTCACCATCTTGCCCGCCTTGGTGCTGGTGGGCCTGATGCTGGGGGCCATGGGCCTGCTGCTCTCCTCCGCCATCCGGCAGTTGGAAAATTTCGCGGGGATCATGAATTTCGTGATCTTCCCCATGTTTTTCCTGTCTTCGGCCCTCTACCCGCTGTGGAAGATGCGGGAATCCAGCGACCTTCTTTACACCATCTGCGCGGTCAACCCCTTCACCCAGGCGGTGGAGGTCTTGCGGTACGCGCTCTACGGCAAGATGGCCTGGGAACCGCTGGGCTGGACCTGCCTTGCCCTGGCCGTTTTCCTGGCCCTGGCGGTGACCGGATACAACCCGAAGCGCGGCATGATGCCCCGCAAGGGCGGACCCGGCGGATGAGGGAGACGAACGCCATGATCATCACAGTCCTCCGTAGGCTTTTCCTGGCGAGCCTGGCGCTGTTCGCCCTCCCCGCACAGGCCGAGATTGCGGGCAGGAAAACCGTGTATCTGCATCCGGTGTCCGGTGATCCCCTCGCCATCGGCACGGTGACCCTGGTCCGGGACGGCGCGGGTTGGACATTCGACGTCGCCTTGGCGCCGGAGAAGTTCGAGGATCATTTCCTATCCATGCGGCCTTTCAAATGCCTGGAAGGGGACACCCGCTACCTGTGCCACCTGCCCTACCCTTACGCGAAAGGCCAGCGCATCACCGCCAATGATCTGACCGATCTGGAATATGAATTTCTGTTTATTTGGAAGGCCCCCACCGATTACGGGATCGATATGTGGAACGGTGTGTATTACCGCTTGGCGCTGGCGCAAGACCGCCTGATCGGGAGGGTGCACGAGGTGAACATGGACCTCCTGGCCTCCCCGCCCGAGGACCGCACCACCCGGCCCATTACCGAGGGTGATTTAGAGCCGGGAGAGCCCGCCTCCCATTGGCTGCCGATGTTGACAATCGAGTAAATTTTCAGGTCAGCAGAGGCCTTACCGAAGGCTCCTGCGCCAGAACGGTTTTCACGAAATTCGCCACATCGTCGCCGGAACGCCGGTCTGTGGGAAGGGTCACCGGTACATCTGCCACCAGCCCCGCCGGCGCCCCGGCAATAAACAGAATCCGATCGGCCAACTGCACCGCTTCGTGAATGTTATGGGTGACAAACAGACAGCGCAGGCCGAGCCGGTCGACCACCCGGCGCAGCAAAAGGCGCAGGCGCACCGCCGTGGGTTCATCCAGGGACACGAAGGGCTCATCCATCAAGAGCAGGCTCGGCTCCACCACCAACGCCCGGGCCAGGGCAACCCGCCGCGCCATGCCAAGAGACAGGCGATTGGCAAATTTTCCCCGATCCTCCCACAGCTCCATTTCCCGGAGCAGCGTTTCAATCCGGTGTTCCGCCGGAGCGGGATCGTCCAGCACCACGCGGAGGTTATCCGCCACGCTGAGCCAGGGCAGCAGCCGGGGTTCCTGAAAAACATAACCGACCGCCCCGCTGACTCCCGAAACCGCCCCGTCAAAGGCCGGGTCCAGCCCGGCGATGATGTTCAGCAAGGTTGATTTGCCGCAGCCAGACGGGCCGAACAGCACGGCGAATGCGCGATCCCGCAATGTAAACTGAAGAGGGCCCAACACAGGCGCGCCCGTGCCGTAGGCCTTCGCCTGGATCTTAACGTCCATTCCTCAACGCCACCGATTGATATGCCGCTCCACCGGTTGAAACAGCCCATGGTCGATCATTTGAATGACCAGGATGAAAGCCAAGGAGTAGGCCAAGATGTTGGTGACGTCAAATAGCTGGAAAAAGAGATGCAATTGAAAACCGACACCGCTGCCGCGCCCCAGCAGCTCCACCACCAGCACGATCTTCCAAATCAGGGATAAGCCGCCCCGGGCGGCAGCGGAAAGATAGGGCGCCAGTTGCGGCAGGATCACGACATGCAGGGTTTTAACCGGCCCCATCCGAAACGCACGGGCCATTTCCATCAACTTGGGGTCCAGCGCGCGGGACCCTTCGCGCAAGGTGACCGCCACATTGGGGATCTTATTGATGGCCACCGCCGCCACGGCCGCCGCCTCGGTCAGCCCGAACCAGAGATAACAAAGGATGATGGTGACGAGCGCGGGCAGGTTCAAAAACAGCAGCAGCCAGAATTCGAAAAACCGGTCAATACGGCGCGACATCCCGAGGGCGATCCCGATGGCCGTGCCGATGGCCATGGCGATGAGAAACGCCGCCGCCACCCGGGCCAGGGTCACCCCCACATGGAACAGCATGTCGCCCTGAAACAAGGCCTTCCCCATGGCGGCCACCGTCACCCCGGGACCGGGGAGCAGGTCTGGCGCCGACAGGAGCGCCGCGCCCTGCCAGATCAGCAGCAGCACCGCCACGGAAATCAGGCGTATGGGAAGCTGCGCGGTCAGAATGCGTAACCCGGCAGGAAGGTGCCGACGGCGAGTGTGGGTTGCGGCCCCACCAATTTTTCCCCACCCAGCGCGGCGAGAACCTCGAACAGCGTGGCCGCGGCCTGCTGCTGATCGCCGCCCCAAGTTTCGGGGATACCGGCGCGATAACCCTCTCGCAGCGCGGCGAGCGTGGCCTCATCCGGGGCGTTGGTCAGGGGGCGCAGGCGATCCCATTCCGCATCGGACTCGGCGAGGATTTTCTTCGCCGCCCGGGAGGACCCCGCGAACCCGTTCACCACGTCGGGATAGGCGCGCACGAAATCGCCGCTGAACACATAGCCCAGCATGGGCACATCCGCCTGCAGGCCCAGTTCCGTGACCGCATCGTTGACGGATAGCAGGCGGTGATACCCCTTGGCCTCCAACCTGGCGGCGAAATGCCAGAAGGTGATGACCGCATCCAATTCGCCCTGCGCTAATTTCTTGGACAGGAGCGGCGGCGCGCCAAATACGGTTTCCGCGCTTTTCTGCAAATCCAACCCATGGCGTTGTTCCGCCAAGGCGCGCACCAGCAGCCAACTTTTATCCACCGGCCCGCCTGCGATACCGATCTTCTTGCCCGCAAGGTCTTCGAGGGTTTGAATGCCTGAATCCCTACCGACAATGACCCCGCCCACGATACGCGAATAGGGGATAAAGGTATAATCCCGGCCCATGTTGCGCTGGCGGGAGACCCAGATCCAATCAGTGACGATGGCATCTACCTCGCCCGCCTGGAGGGCGATGGCGGTGGCCTGCTTTCCGGCCAATGGATACACCTCCAAGGCATAGCCCTGTTGGGCGTCGAGGCCGTGATGCTGGATCACGTCCAGCTCCCAATTCACCGTGCCGAATTTCAACACACCGATTTTCAAGGTCGGCGTTTCCGCCTGCGCGGGCTGGAGGCCCATCAGGAGCCAAGCCGCCGCAATCCCTATCCAGAAGCGTTTCATGTCGATTGTCCGTCCCTGTCATTATGCTTTCTGATTAGCCCTAAGTATAAGGCGTGGCGGGTTGCCCCTGTACTCGACTTTGGAATAAGGAAGTCCTCTGACCGTTCGCGATTTGGAGGATTCCATGGGGTGTTCCCACTCCCCCGCCGCATTGGTTTTTTGCCTGTTGACGCTGGTTGGCAGCGGGGCGGGCGCGGTCGATATGCCCGACGGGTATCGGCTGGATCATTACCGCGCCGCGACGCCGCAAACGGTGCCCGGCGGCACGGTTGTGACCTTGCCAGAGGCGCAGGCGATGGTTGCCGATGGGAAAGCGCTTATTCTGGATGTGGTCGGTGCGGGGCGGTTTCTCACCCCCGGCCTGGAAGACGAATGGCTGGTGGCCGAGCCCCGGCATTCCCTGCCCGGCGCGGTGTGGCTGCCCAATGTGGGGCGCGGCACGCTCACCCCTCAGTTGGAACGCTACTACCGGGAAAACTTACAGCGCCTGACCGGCGGCAGGAAAGACAACCCCATTTTGATTTTCTGTATCGCCGATTGCTGGATGGCGTGGAACGCGGTAAAGCGTGCGGCCAGCTATGGCTACCAGGCAGTGTATTGGTATCGGGAAGGAACGGATGGTTGGCGGGAGGCCGGGTTGCCACTGATCGCGGTCACCCCCGAACCTCTGCCGCCAGAAGACTGATTACTTAAAGGACTTCAAAAAGGCGAGGAGGTAATCCTGCTCCAGGGCATCGGCAATCGCCACATGCCGCATGCGGGTACCGCCCACGAACACGTCATTGCCCGCGATCCAGGACCGCAGATTTTCCTCGTTCCACACGATGCCGGACCCTTTCAGCGCTTCCGAATATTGGAACCGCGGCAAGGATGCCGCCGGGCGCATGTAGACGCCGCGCAGGTTCGGCCCGAAGGTATTCTTCGACGGATCCAGGCTATGACAACCCTTGCAGCGGGAGAACACCTGCAGCCCCGCGGCCGTCTGCGCATCGGTCGGGGTATAGAATTCGGAATCATGCTTGGCGGCAGCGTTATCTTGCATCCCCGTACACGCGGCAAGCCCCAGGGTGACGCAGGCGATAGCAGCAAATTTCTTAATCATGGCAACCGACTCTCCAACAATACTGTTGCCGCCGACCATGTGGTAGATTTGGGGCGGCCTGAATGACCGGCGTATTATAGGCAGGCGCCGTGGGGTTTTCTCTACGACCTTAGGGGAATGGGCGGCAGCCCGCGCGCAAATGGCGGCGTTATTTTTCCAATCTCGTCAGGTCGAAGGTCATGGTGCCGCCCTTATAAAATTGGGAATTCAGGCGCTCCAACCGTTCCAATCGGACCAACCCCACCCCTTTGCAATACCATTCGTTTTGCGTGATCGGCACATCCACAAACCCCTGATCCGGATCGGCGAACAGGGTCTTTTGCGCCTGCCCCACCACTTTCAAACATTCTTCGAAACGCCCCGCCGGAACCGCCACCGTAACGCCGGTTTGCTCGATGACGAAATTCATCACCACCGGCCCTTCATGCAGCAGCCGTTGGCGGTCTGTGCTTTCCGGCCGCTGGCGCTGCATCAGGAAAATGGGCGTGGCGTAGCCCCAGCCAGTGCCTTTGGTGAACGGCGCGGCGAGAACCATACGCGGCTCCGGGTCGCGCACCGGCTGAGGTTGAACCCGGCTGCGTTTGGCGATGCGGGCCAGCCCCGACTCATCGTGGCGAATGTAATAGACAGTGCCATCGGAGGTGCGGCGCGGGACGACCCTGTTGCCGTCCACCTCCTCGGGCGCGAGATTCTCCTCGGTAAACTGCCGCACCGTTGTGCCTTCCGGTCGGTCTTCCGTCACCGTATAGGTCCAGCGCCAGCCGTCATTGAGGGGAAAAAATTCCGGCTCTGTGGGAGGCTCGCCACATGCCGCGAGTCCCGCGATCAGAACCAGGAACAGCACGATCCGGGTCATCCGCTACTTCCCGGGCAGGGCGGGATCGGGCAGATCCCGTATGGTCAGGCGCTGGGAGTCCGCCGTGCCCAACAGACCAGACAGGGCCGTGGCGTTTTCCACCGCTTCCGAGTCCTCAGTGGAAAGGATCTGAAAAATGCCGTTGCGGGCGTTGCGCTGGGCGTCGAACAGGCGTTCATGCACATCCGCATCGTAGGGCAGTTCATAAGCCCGGGGTTTGCCGAGGGGCGTGCCGTCGCTCACATCGTCGGCCCAAACATAGATCCGCCCGTCCGCGCCGGTTTCCGGGTCCGGCTCGATCACGTAGGATCCGAGAACCATGCTCACGGCAGGCAGGCGCGCCTCCGTTGGCCAGCCCAGCATGCCCAACAGGCTATCGTAGGTGACGTAATAGAACAGGCTGACCAGCGCCACCGTGCCCGCCTTCACCCACAAGGGCCAGCGGCTTTGAAACCATAGATTCAGGCAGAGTAGCCCCAGCGCCACATAGGCCGCGACGAGACCGAGAACCGCTTCGAGCATCCTATCCCCCCCTTAGTCGGACAATGGATTTTTCCAGGGTGCTGACATCCCGCACGGTCCCATCCTTCGCAATGGAAAAGCGCACAGCGGTGCGTTCCTCCCCCACGGCGGACAAGGTCACCCCACCGTAAAACACCACTTCCGCCGCCGGGTTTACCTTCACCACCCGCACCTTGGCTTCCACCGCCCGTTGTGAGCGGCTTTCGTAATAATGCAGGTTCACCACATATTCCCCCTCGGCGACGCCCCGCAGGGTCACCACCTCCTGGTTCAGGGGGTTTTCGATCAGTTCTCCGTTCACCAGAATTTGATCTCCCGCGCGGCCCCGGTCATCCCGGTCCAAATGCATCAGGCCGATTTCCGGCACCTTGAACCATAATAGATCGCCATTGGGGCCTTGGACCCAAGTGTCGATATCGTCGGGGCTTTCATCGGGCCAGGTGACGGTGACAATGTAATCGGCCTTGGCGTCGATCACCCCGGTCTTGGCGGGAGGCTGCATGAACAGCAACACCATGATGAATAGGAAGCTGAGCGACAGCAGCACGTTGAACAGAAGATCCGTGAAGGGATCCATATCGACCCGGCGCCGGGTGCGACCAAAAGCCATGGATCACGCCTCCGCCCCGTCAACTCTGACCCCTTCCACGACCCCGGCGATCAGGGTTTCCCCAAACCGTTCGAGCATGAAGGACTGAACCCCCAACAGCACGGAAACCGACAATCCGGCCAGGGTTGTGGTCAGGGCGACGCCAATCCCGGAGGTCATTTGCCGGATCAGGGTTTGTGCCGCGTCGATATCGAAGCTTTCCGCCTGGGTCACCGCGCCCATCATGAAGATAAAACCAATAACGGTCCCCAGTAGGCCCAGTTTCGTCGCCAATCCGGCCAGGAACCAACCCAGTTCCTGGGGCCCACGAATCCGCTCGGTCAACACCTGGACCGCCTGATCATCCTGGCTGGAGGACAGGAACCCGAGCACACCCCCACCGCGCCCCTGGGCCTCCCGATGCAGGCGCAGACTGACCCAGGCGCCCCGAACCAAGCCCAACACCAAGATGCCCCCAACCACCAAGGAAAGATGCGACGGGTCCCGCCCATGCACCCAGGCGAGTGCGCCGGTATCCGCCGCAATGGCCAACAGGGCCATCACCGCCCCGCCATAGGCGAGCCAGTGCAAGAAGATGCTATTATCGGTTGGTGCCGCCCGCGTCATGGCTCAGCAGAATTCTCCCAAACAAAACTATCCGCCACAGGCTGACCCGCCGCAAGGGGCCAGGCATTAGCAAAAAGTCGGATATGGGGGAGCGTTGGTTAAGGGCGGGGTGTGGGCTGTTCAGGCAAATCCGGCGGCGGGAAGGTGGCAACGGTTTTTGGAAGAATGGTCCGGCTGGGGGGGAACGTCAGCGTCACCGTTGTCCCCTTGCCTTCCGCGCTGTCGATTTTTAGCGTTCCGCCAAATAGCATCATGACCTTGGCACAGAGATAGAGGCCCAGGCCGGTACCCTTCTGTTTTACGGCGTCTCCCGCTTGTCCCCGTTCGAAAGGTTCTGCGGCCCGCTGGATTTCCGCTTCCGTCATCCCGGTGCCTTCATCGCGGAATCGGAGTCTCATGGCGCCGGTATCATCGAGTTCCGCAGCGATATAAATGGTGCTGTCGGCCGGGGAATACTTCACTGCGTTAGACAGGATATTGACCAGCATTTGGCCCAAGGCACGGGAGTCGCCGACAAAATGCGCGTTGACCGGCACCGACACGCGCTTTTCGAAAACAATACGCTGCGTTTCTGGCAGAATCTGAA
>JBMYUJ010000009.1:58938-68021 GCA_049605255.1 Magnetospiraceae bacterium | reverse complement strand
TCTGGCTTCCGGTGAGCACATAGGCGGGCACTGCCCGCGCCGGAAGCCCGATCCCCCGTGCTGCGGCCAGGCAACCACCCAAGAGCAATGCATGGACCGCAAGACTGCCGATCGCGGCCAGGACGATGGTGCTGATAGCGAGGTCCGTGAGGGCCTCGGCCGAGCGGGCCATGGTCATCCACACCATGGAGATGATGCAGCAAGTGGGGCCGTATTTCAGCAGTGGCTGCCATTTTCCGGGGCCGACGATTCGGCGGATGATCTGCCCTGCCGCAAAGGGGATCAGCGCCAAGAGAACCAGATTCTTGAACAGGGTGAAGCCGTCGATGTCAATCCCGCCACCGAGGGATAGCAGCCAGGGCACGGTAATTGGGATGGTGAGGACACCCAGGATATTCAAGATTACCGTCAGCAGGAGGGCCCACAGGAGGTCACCCCCCGCCACCCCCGTCAGCACAATGGCCGAGGAGAGCGTGGTCGGCATGGCGGTCATCACCACGAGGCCCAGAGTCGCCCCCGGCGACAGGCTCAACAGACTGGCGAACCAAAACCCCAACACGGGGGCCACCACCAGGTTGATCACGGAAACGGAAACGCTCGCCGTCAAGAGTTCCCGCCCCTGCGGGCGCTGGCGTAGGTTGATCTGGTACCCATTGGCGACGAAGACGGCGACAATCAGATAGGGAATGATGCCAAGATTATCGACCCAGATACCCGGCGCGGGCGCAAGCCAGGCGGCGGTGATGGCCAGGGCGAGACCAATAGGAAGGATCTTGCCCACGGGCTCAGCCGTCCACCCGATGCCAATAAACGGGCTGGTCGGGGAAAAACACGTTGACCGGTTCGCCGGTTTCCACCTGGATCGGCGCGGGCGGGTCCAACGGGGTCTCCCGCTTCTCCAGGGTCACGGTCTCGCCGCTTACCGGCAGCCCGTAGAACCCGGGGCCATTGCGGGAGGTGAAATCCGCCAGATGGTCGAGCGCGTTTTCATCGTCGAAGATCTGCACGGTGCAGGCCAGCGCGGTGGGCGCGTTGAAAACGCCTGCGCAACCGCAATCCATTTCCTTGCGGGCCACCGTATGCGGCGCCGAATCCGTCCCCAGGAAGAACTGCGACTCCCCCGAAATGGCCGCCCCTACCAAAGCTAGCCGGTGCCGTTCCCGCTTGGCCACGGGCAGGCAATAATGATGCGGGCGTAGGCCGCCCTTGAACAGATGATTGCGGTTTATGAACAGATGATGGGGGGTAATGGTTCCGGCGGTGCGGGCCCCTGCACCGCGCACGAAAGCCACGCCGTCTGCGGTTGTCACATGCTCCAGGACGATCCGCAAGGTGGGGAACCGCTCTCGCACCCCATTGAGAATACGATCGATAAAGACGGCTTCACGATCAAAAATATCCACGGCAGGATCGGTGACCTCCCCATGCACCAGCAACGGCAGATCGATCTCCGCCATGGTTTCCAGCACCGGATAGATATTCTCGATCCGGGTCACCCCATGGTCTGAATTGGTGGTCGCTCCGGCGGGATACAGTTTGACCGCCGAGAACAGGCCCGCCGCCGCCCCGGCGCGCAGTTCCGCCGGGTCGGTCTTGTCGGTCATATAACAGGTCATCAACGGGGTGAAGTTGGTGTCGTCGGGCAATAGTTCCAAGATCCGCGTCCGATAAGCGGCAGCGGAAGCCTGGTCGGTCACCGGCGGCACCAGATTGGGCATTACGATGGCGCGACCGAAATCCCGCGCCGTATGGGGCAGCACCGCGCGCAGCATGGCGTCGTCGCGCAAATGCAGGTGCCAGTCATCGGGGCGGGGAATGGTGAGCGTTTGTGTCATCGGACCTAACCTCCCACGCCGTCGGTAAACACCGGATCCGCATCGCGGGCCTGGACGATCAGGTCGCAGACCTCCCGCACGCAGCCCATGCCGCCGCCTTTCACCGTGACCAGATCGGCGGCGTCTCGCACCGCGGGCATGGCATCGGCGGGGGCGAGGGCGAAGCCCACCTCCGCCATCAATGGCATATCGTTGGTATCGTCGCCCATATGGGCGGTGTCGGCGAGGCCGATGCCAAGGCTGCTGCAAATCTCCGCCAGTTTGGCTTTCTTGTCGCGCACCTGGTGGAACACCAGATCGAGCCCCAATTGCCGCCCGCGATGCAGGATCGAGTCCCCCGTTCCCGCGGAAAGAATACAAACTTCGCAGCCGGCGCGGCGGGCCAGTTTGATCCCCATGCCATCCTTGACGTTGAAACGCCGGATTTCCTCGCCGGAATCCGTGTAGTAAAGGCCGCTATCCGTCAGCACGCCATCCACATCCAGGCTCAACAGCTTTATCTGGCGCAAACGGGCAAACAGATCGGGGTCGATATCCTTGGGCGCGGTCATGGGTTTCCTTTACGGCTGGGAGAGTTGCGCCACTATAGGCAGCTTGCGGGCTGACGCAAAGCCTCTAGCCTCAGTGGCGGGTTCCGCGCTACCAATAAGCCTCTTAGAATGCATCGCCATTGTTTTCCGGATGGATTTGCCCCGTGATGCGACCGTGGATTCTTGTTCTCGCCTTGCTGACCGCCGCGTGCGGCGATCCGGCGCCCGTGGCGGTGTGGAACATCAATCTGGATGTGGATTGTCAGCCTGCGGATCCGGTGGATTGGTTGCGGGCAAAGCTTTCAGCCGAGTCCTTCTGGGCGGAGCAAAAATACGATTTGGAAATTCGCGCCACGGCAGCAGCGCGCAATATCAAACGAAGCGAGGAACTCTATAACGAAAACCGCCTGGGCCGGGATGCCTTTCGCGGCATCGTGCGCCAAAGAGCGCGGGAGCTAAACTTGAGCGGCGCGGCGATGGAGGCCATGGTGGCGGATAACATGGCGGACTTCGATGCGGAGGGTGCGGCTTTCAAGGCGAAGATGGACTCCGAAATCATCGCGCTGCGCTGGGCGGAGGATTGCCTCGGTAAGATTCCGTCTCGTTAAACGTGGACCGCCTTTTGCCGTCTGGTGTTCCGCGCCAATCTGGCGTACCAATGATCCCGGTGCCGTGATAGGGTCCTGATCAGGACACGACCTAGTAAAAACAACATGATTCACCAACACTGCGACATCAGTCCATGATACGAGATTTGCGGGGAACCCGGTGACACAGCCAGAAAATACCGGGCCTTCTGGAGGCGCACCCCGGGTCGGAGAGGCCGCATCGCAAAGCGATTGGCATCTCAATCCTGGTGATATTTCCGCCGAGGCGATGGACCCGCTGCTCGGTTGTCTGATCGCGCTGACCAAGCATTACGATAATCCGCAATCGGCCCAGGCTTTGATGGCGGGGCTACCGTTGGAAGACAACCGTCTGACCCCGGCATTGTTCGTGCGCTCGGCGGAACGGGTAGGCCTGAGTGCCCGGGTGGTATCGCGCAAGCTCGCCGATATTCCCGAAGCGGTGTTGCCCGTGGTGCTGCTGCTGAAAAACCGGGGGTCCTGTGTGCTCACCCGCCGCGTCGACAAGAACAATGTGGAACTGATCTTGCCGGAAACCGGCGAGGGCCGGGAGACCATGACCGTCAAGGATTTGGAAAAGATCTATACGGGCTATGCCATCTTCCTGCGACCCAGTTTCCGTTTTCGCGGGCGGGTGGAAACCGAAGCGACGGTTTCCGCCAAGTCCTGGTTCTGGGGCACGCTCGCTAGGTTCTGGAGCACCTACACCCATGTGTTCCTGGCGGCGTTCCTGATCAACTGTTTCGCCATCGCCAGCCCCCTGTTCATCATGAATGTCTATGACCGGGTGGTGCCCAACGAGGCGGTGGAAACCCTCTGGGTGCTGGCCATTGGCGTGGGGATTGTTTTCGTCTTCGATTTCCTGCTGAAACTCCTTCGATCCTATTTTGTGGATAATGCGGGCAAGCGGGCGGATGTGTTGATTTCCGCCGCCCTGTTCGAACAGGTCCTGAACCTGAAGATGAAGGCGCGGCCGCAATCGGCGGGCGCCTTTGCCCATCACTTGCGGGATTTTGAATCCTTGCGGGAATTCTTCACTTCCGCGACCTTGGTCGCGCTGGTAGACCTGCCGTTCCTGTTCCTGTTCCTGTTCGTGATCTGGAAGATCGGCGGCATGGTGGTGTTGGTGCCCCTGGCGGCCATTCCCATCGTCCTGCTGTTCGGCATTTTGGTGCAGTTTCCCTTGCGCGGCGCGGTGCGCCGGGCGACAAAGGATTCCTCCCTCAAGCATGGGGTGATCATCGAGACCATCAATGCCCTCGATACGGTCAAGAGCATCGGCGCCGAGGGCCGTATGCAGCGCGAATGGGAACGTTTCGTCGGCGCCGCCGCCAAGGATGCCCTCACCGCCCGCATGTTCAGCGGGGTGGGCGTCCATGCCGCCGTCTTCGCCCAGCAGATGGTGGTGGTGGGCATCATCATTGTTGGGGTTTACCAGATCGTCGAAAAAGAGATGACCATGGGCGCGCTGGTGGCCTGCTCTATCCTGGCGGGACGCACCATGTCACCGCTCACCCAGCTTGCCGCGCTGCTGGCCCGCATGAATCAATCCATGACCGCGCTGAAATCCCTGAACGAGATCATGGCCCTGCCAGTGGAACGGGAAATCGGCAAGCGGTTCCTGAGCCGCCCTAAGGTGGAGGGTGTGATCGAGTTTCAGAACGTGAAATTTGCCTATCCGGGGGCGGAAATTCCCGCGCTCATGGATGTGTCCCTCAAGGTCAGTCCGGGTGAGAAGGTGGGCATCATCGGGCCGGTGGGATCAGGCAAGACCACCATTTCCCGCCTGCTGATCGGCTTGTTTGAGCCGGATGAGGGCGCGGTGCTGCTGGATGGCACCGACATGCGCCAAATTGATCCCGCCGATATTCGGCGCAATGTGGGCATGTTGATGCAGGACGTGACCCTGTTCCAAGGCACCGTGCGGGAAAATATCGCCATGGGCGCGCCCTATGCGGACGATGCCATGATCATCCGCGCCGCCCGCATGGCGGGGGTGGACCAGTTCGTGGAGCGCCATCCGCTGGGCTACGACATGATCGTCGGCGAACGGGGGCAAAGTCTTTCCGGCGGCCAACGGCAAAGCATCGCGCTGGCTCGGGCCTTGCTCTCCGATCCGCCGATCCTGATCATGGACGAACCTACCAGCGCGGTGGACCTGCAATGGGAACGGCAGTTCGTGGAGCGCCTGCGGGGCGTCACCAAGGATAAAACCGTGGTGCTGATCTCGCACCGGCCCTCTCTATTTTCACTGGTGGATCGGCTTGTTGTGCTCGGCAATGGCAAGGTGGTGGCCGATGGTCCGCGCGATGATGTGTTGAAGTTGGGCAAGAAAGGCGGCGCTTCCGACACGGCGGCCCGGCCCAAGATTCGGAATCTGGGGCAAATCCAGCGCCGTCTCACGCCGGACGCCAGCGCACCAACCGCATCCGCGCCGAAGGACCCTGAAGCATGAGCCGCAAGCTGGAAAACTGGCGCGATGCGGAATATGCCATGGAGGTCCAGGCAGCGCGGCTGCGCGGGCCGCGTCTGGCCGCTTTGACCCTGAATCTCTCCGTCATCCTGTTTTTTGTGGTGCTGATCGTTTGGGCGAACCAGGCCATGTTGGATGAGGTGACCCGTGGCCAAGGGAAAGTCATTCCGTCCTCGGAAGTGCAGATCGTGCAAAACCTGGAAGGCGGCATCCTTAAAGACGTGTTGGTCAAGGAAGGCGAGGTGGTGGAAACCGGGCAGGTCATGCTGCGCATCGACACCACCACCTCGGTGGCGGCCTTGGGTGAGCAACAGGCCCGCTACTATGGCTTGCTCGGCATGGCCGCGCGCCTGACCGCCGAGGCGGAAGGAGCGCCCCTCGATCTGCCGCCCGTGCTATTGGAGGAAGCGCCCTTGGTGGCCAGTCGGGAGCAGGAGGCCTATCGCATCAATCAGGCGCGCCTGGAAAAGGAACTGGAAATTCTGCGCCAGCAGATCGATCAGCGCAGCCAGGAGGTCACCGAGTTGGAAACCAAGCTGCGCAATGATGAAACCTCTCTGAAGCTGGTGCGCGACGAAATCGCCATCTCCGAACCCCTGGTGCAGCGCCGCATTCTCCCCCAAGTGCGGTTGTTGCAGTTGCAGCGGGAGGAGGCCGCCCTGGTGGGCGAGATCGAAACCACCAAGGCCGCCATGCCGCGGGTCAACACCGCGATTGAAGAAGCAAAATCCCGGGTCGAGGAGAAACAGCTCTCCTACCGGTCCGAGGCCCGTGCCCAATTGAATCAGGCCCGGGCCGAATTGGCGGGGCTGGAGAAAACCATCCTCGCCGCCGAAGACCGTTTGGTGCGCACAGAGGTGCGCTCCCCCATGAAGGGCATCGTCAAGCAGATCCGCAAGAAGACCCTGGGCGGCGTGATCCGCCCGGGCGAGGATCTGGTGGAAGTGGTGCCGGTGGAGGATACCTTATTGGTGGAGGCCCGGGTACGCCCGTCCGATATTGCGTTTATCCGGCCAGATTTGAAGGCCACCGTGAAGCTCACCGCCTATGATTATTCCATCTATGGCGGGTTGCAGGGGCAGGTGGAGCGCATCAGCGCGGATACCATCCGCGACGAGGAAACCGGAGAGGATTTCTATCTGGTGATCGTGCGCACCGACAAAAACACCCTGGAACATAAGGGCGAGGTGTTGCCCATCATCCCCGGCATGGTGGCGACCATCGATATTCTGACCGGCGAAAAATCGGTGCTGGACTATGTCCTCAAACCGATCCTGAAAACCCAGCAGGAGGCTCTGCGCGAGCGTTGAGGGAGATGAAAACATCGTGACACCCATCGACCAAATCGACGCCGATGACGACGATATCCTGGCCGCGCAAGTGCCGCCGGTCAGTTCCCGCCCTCTCCTGGTTATCTTGGGCGGTGGGCTGTTGCTGCTGGCGCAGGCTGCGTTCATCGCGGCCTTCATCTGGTTCACCAACGAACGGGAATTGGAAAACCAAATTGACCGGCTTCGGCTGACCACCGAGGTTGCCGCCTCCGCCCATGCGGGGGCTCTGGCCACTTGGGCCTCCACCTATCGGGGAATTGCCGAGGGGCTGGTGGCCGATGCGGCCTTGGCGGGCTTTGCCCAGGAAGCCGGTGCGACGGAAAGCGCCGAAGGATTGGCCAGCTTCCTGGCGACCAATCTGGACCGGGTGCAAAGCGAGTTGGACCAGTTTGTCTCGCGCGCCGCCATGAAAGGGCTCTATATCATGGGGCGTTCGGGCAATGTGATTGCCACGGGCGGGCATCCGCCGTTGCCCAGCGATCAGATGCGCAGCCGGGCCAGCGACCTCTTAAAGACGCAAAGCCCCGATCCTGTGCTGTTTTTGGACGAGGCCGATGGCAATATCCTGCTGATTTTCATGGCGCCGTTTTCTGGGGCTGACGGGGCAGGGGCGGAGGTCGTGCTGGTCGGGTCCGTTGCGGTCTCCAGCGACATTGTCTCTGGTATCGGTGCCGCCGCGGGCGGCGATAATGCTCTCTCTTTGTACCAACGCCTGGGGGAGGACATGGTGCGGATCGATCCCGAGGGGAACCTGCCGATGGCCTCGGTCGAGGGAGAGGAGGCCAAGCGGGTCTTGGAGGCGCAACAGGTCTTTCTATCCACCAAGGGTCGGTTGACCTATGGAGCGACGCGGCGCATCGTGGGCACGCCCTGGTATCTGCGGATGGAACTCGCGGTGGGGGATGAATTGGGTTGGCTCAATCTCCTGGACCGCAAGGAAATCGCCATCATCCTGGGGAGCCTGTTGATCGTCGATATCATCTTGCTGCTGTTGATCGTGCGCCGGTTCCAGCGGCAGGGTGCCGAGTATCGGCGCGGCCATGCCTATCTGGTCCGGCGCCTGCAATCCCGCCAGGCTCTGTTTGATGGCATCGCGAGGACCATCAACGCCGTGGTCGGGGTGAAGGACCAGAAAGGCCGCTATTCCTACGCCAACAGCGCTTTTGGCGATTTCGTCGGCCGTGATCCCACCGAAGTGCTGGGTTTGGACGACGCGGCGCTGTTCTCGGAAAACGTCGCCAAGTTGATCAAGGGGCTGGATTCCGATGCGCTATCGTCGGTGCAGCCAGTCTCCTCCCTGGAAGATGTGTCGCTGGAAGGCCGCGATCTGCACTTGCGCCTGTCCACCTTTGCCTTGCGGGATGCCGAGAAGAAGCCCACCGGTGTAATGATGGTGGCGCAAGATGTCACCGACCCGGTGATGATGGCCCGCCAACGGCAAACCAGTTTGCAACAAACCATCGCCGCCTTGTCCGACACTGTGGGGCTCGCGGACCCGTATTTGTCCGGCCATGGGGTGAAGGTGCGGAATTTAGCCATGGCAGTGGGTCGGCTGCTGTCGGTGACGGAGACGGAAATGGCGGCAATCGAGACCGGCGCCATTCTGTCTCAGATTGGTAAACTGGGCGTACCGCACGAAATTCTTACCAAGGAAGGCCGCCTGACGCCCCAGGAGTTCGAAGTCATGAAGACCCATATCCAGCATACCCTACGGGTGGTGGAGGGAATCGATTTTCAACATCCCGTGCAAACGGCCCTCGCCCATATGTATGAACGGATGGATGGGTCCGGCTATCCCAAAGGCTTGTCCGCCGCCGATATTTCCATCATGGGGCGCATTTTGGGGGCGGCGGATATTTTTATCGCGCGGACCTCGCCGCGCAGTTACCGCAATGCGATCAGCCCTGCCGAGGCTTTGGAGACCTTCGATTACGCCCCGGAGAAATACGACAGGATGGTCATTGATGGCATTCGAATCGTTGAAAATTTGTAGCGGTATTTTGGTCTGTAAGGGCGTGAACAAAGCCTGATCGAAATGGTCGTTATTTACGTAAAAACAATCCCTTAACAAGGGGGTTGTGAATTTAGAACAAAACCGGTACATTATCCCCCGTTGCGCGGTTTCGCGCCATGTGGAATAAGAAGGAACCGGATCATGTCGCAAACCGCATTACGTTTGGTGGATAAGGAACAGATGGATCGCAGCAAGGCGTTGGACGCCGCCGTCGCACAAATCGAACGGGCCTTTGGCAAGGGCTCCATTATGAAACTGGGCCAGCGGGAAAGCG
>JBMYUJ010000009.1:24001-58928 GCA_049605255.1 Magnetospiraceae bacterium | reverse complement strand
CGCGGTGCAGACGGAGGTTGTCTCCAGCGGCTCCATTGGGTTGGATATCGCACTGGGCATTGGCGGGTTCCCCAAGGGGCGCGTGGTGGAAATCTACGGTCCTGAAAGTTCGGGGAAGACCACCCTGGCCCTGCATGCGGTGGCCGAGGCACAAGCCAAGGGCGGTGTCTGCGCTTTTGTGGATGCGGAACATGCGTTGGACCCCGTCTACGCGCAGAAACTGGGCGTGGATGTGGATAATCTTCTGATTTCCCAACCGGACGCGGGGGAACAGGCGTTAGAGATTGCCGATACCCTGGTGCGGTCTGGCGCGGTGGATGTGCTGGTCATCGATTCGGTGGCGGCCCTGGTGCCCCGGGCCGAGTTGGAAGGGGAAATGGGGGATACCCATGTGGGCCTGCAAGCGCGGCTGATGAGCCAGGCGCTGCGCAAACTGACCTCTTCGGTGGCCCGGTCCAACACCTTGATCATCTTCATCAACCAGATTCGCATGAAGATTGGCGTGATGTTCGGCAATCCGGAAACCACCACCGGCGGCAATGCCCTGAAGTTTTACTCCTCCGTACGGTTGGAGATCCGGCGCATCGGTGCCATCAAGGACCGGGATGAAGTGGTTGGCAATCAGACCCGGGTCAAGGTGGTGAAGAATAAGATGGCGCCGCCCTTCAAGCAGGTGGAATTCGACATCATGTACGGCGAAGGGGTCTCCAAGCTGGGCGAATTGCTCGACCTGGGCGTCAAGGGCGGGATCGTCGAAAAATCCGGGTCCTGGTTCTCTTACGACAGCCAGCGTATTGGCCAAGGCCGGGAAAACGCAAAGCAGTTTTTGCGGGATAACCCGGATGTCGCGGGCGCCATCGAACATGCGGTGCGCGCCAATGCGGGTTTGGTCTCTGACTCCCTGCAGGCGAAGCCGGGCGATCTGGATGGTGCGCCGGTGGACGAGGGCGCGGCGGATTAACGCCGCGACCGGTCACAGGGTTGGAAGGGGTTAATCCTCGAAGGGGTCTTGCACCAGGATGGTGTCTTCCCGTTCCGGGCTGGTGGACAGCAGCGCCACCGGGGCTTCGATCAGTTCCTCGATCCGCCGTACATATTTAATGGCATGGGCGGGAAGATCCGCCCAGGATCGGGCGCCTCGGGTACTTTCCGGCCAGCCTTCCAGGGTTTCATAAATAGGGATAACGGCGGCCTGTTTCACCGAGCAGGCGGGCAGATGGTCCAGCCGTTCCCCGTCCAATTCATAGGCGACGCAAACCTTCAATTCCTCGAACCCGTCCAACACATCCAGCTTGGTCAGGGCGATGCCGGTAATACCGCAGACCTTGCTCGCCTGCCGCACTTGCACCGCATCGAACCATCCGCAGCGGCGCGGGCGCCCCGTGGTGGTGCCAAATTCATGGCCCCGTTTCCCCAGCCGTTGGCCCACGGCATTCTCCTGCTCGGTGGGGAAGGGGCCAGAGCCTACCCGCGTGGTATAGGCCTTGGTGATGCCGAGCACATAATCGATGGCGTTCGGGCCTTGGCCAGACCCGGTTGCCGCCTGCGCCGCCACCACATTGGACGAGGTGACGAAGGGATAGGTGCCGTGATCGATATCCAGCATGACCCCTTGTGCGCCTTCATAGAGAATGCGCCGACCCTTCCGCCGCGCGTCATCCAACCGTTTCCAGACCGTATCCGCATAGGGCAGCAGCTTTGGCGCCAGTTCCATCAGGGGCGCGATCACCTCTTCCGCGGTAATCTCCGCCGCCCCCAGTCCGCGCAGCAGCGCGTTATGATGAAACAGCAGCCGATCGACCTTTTGCGCGATGATGCTTACGTCGGCCAGATCGCCCACCCGAATCGCCCGCCGCGCGACTTTATCCTCATAGGCGGGGCCAATGCCGCGCCCCGTGGTGCCAATCTTGCTGGACCCCAGCGCCTCTTCCCGCGCCCGGTCCAAATTGCCATGAAGGGGCAGGATCAGCGGCGCATTGTCGGCCACTTTCAGGGTGTCTGGGGTGATTTCCACCCCTTGTGCCCGAATCGCCGCGATCTCATTCAGCAGGTTCCAGGGGTCCAACACCACGCCATTGCCGATGACCGACAGGGTGCCCGGCCGTACCACGCCTGACGGCAGCATGTGCAGTTTGTAGGTGACGCCATCGATGACCAAGGTATGGCCCGCGTTATGCCCGCCCTGGAAGCGGACCACCACATCGGCGCGTTCCGACAGCCAGTCGACAATCTTGCCCTTACCCTCGTCGCCCCATTGAGAGCCGACCACGACGACATTTGCCATTCTAAGCCTCCGAGCCGGAAGAAGTTTCAGAAAGGGCGACAGGTGCGCCCTTTTGAAGAAGATGGGAGCATTTCAACTGCCGTGCTTCTTTGGCAGGGTCTTTTGCCGCATCCAGTTGTGCCACCGTGCACCATCCCTGCTGGCGAAGGGCTTCTCCGTCTTCTCGGGGTGTGCCGTAGGGCAGGAACAGTTTTTGGGTCGGTTTTGGTTCCGGCACGGCCCGCAGCACGGAATCCATAAACAAGGTGATTCCCGCTGCCGGTTCCCCGCCAACGGTATAGCGACCGCCCCGGCCAAGCTCGCCGCGGGCGCCGAGGGCGAAGACCGTGTAGGTTGCCCCGGTGTGATATTCATATCCCCGATTTTCCACCGGATCGATGGTAATCGCCAGTTTCGGCAGATGTTTGCGCAACAGCGCCGCCGTGGTCGTGAGGGTCGCGCAAGCCTCCTGGGCATCGGGCGGCAGCGCCAGGGCCGTCAATAGTGGGAGGGCGCGATTCAAAGGACCTGCCGCGTTCAACAGGGGCAGGAGAATTTCCGATACGGCTGCGGGCAGGGCTGCGATGGCCGCTGAATCCTTCCGGTCCAAGGCCACCCGTACTTCCGCCGGGTCCACCCCTTCCGCCCCGAGCGCGGACAGGAATGTGGGCACCAGAACCGGCATGCCGAGATCCACCGATAGGCCTTTGACGCCCACCCGGTCCAGCGCCTCCACGGCAAGGGCGATGACTTCCGCATCGGCTTCTGGTGTGGCGGCGCCGATCAGCTCCGCCCCGGCTTGGGAGAATTGCCGCTCTGGCCGCAACTGCGATCCCCGCACGCGCAACACCGGCCCCGCATAAGAAAGGCGCAAGGGACGCGGCACGCGAGACAGGCGGGTGGCGGCAATGCGGGCCACCTGCACCGTCATATCCGGGCGCACGCCCATCATGCGTTGGCTGATGGGGTCCATCAGGCGAAAGGTTTGCTGCGCCGTGGCCGCGCCTTGCCCGGTGAGCAGGCTTTCCTCAAACTCGGCCAGCGGCGGGCTGACCCGGTCATAGCCCGACGCCGCGAAGGTCGACAGGATGTCCGCTTCCACTGCCGCCTCGAAGGCGGCGTCGGGCGGCAATGAGTCTTGCAAACCGTTGGGCAGGAGGGCGTTTTGCATCGCGGGGCCGGGGTCCTTAGCGGGTTTGGGATTACTGTAACAGATGCTCCCGCTGTGTATCGCCAATAGGGAAAGGGGTAAAGCCTCTATTTGGGTCCCATAGAACCCGGGGCCAGGATCGGCACGGTGATTGTCACCTCTCCAGCATTCTCGAATGTCAGGGTCACGGTGAAGCTTTCCCCTTCCACCAGGGGATCATTCAGGCCCATTAGCATCACATGGAAGCCACCCGGTTTCAGATCGGCGGTGCCGCCCGCGGGAACGGGAATTCCCGGCACCTGGCGCATGCGCATCACACCGCCATCCATCTTGTGGGTATGCAGTTCCACCCGCTTGGCCACATCCGACGCCGCGGCAACCACCTGATCATCAACCGCGCCCGTGTTGGTGATGGTCATGAACGCCGCGCCGGCCCGGGCAGGCCCGGCAGAGGCGCGCGACCAGGAATCGGAAACCGTCACCGTTTCCGCGGCCAAGGCGCCGGGCGCCGTAAGGGCCGCCATGCAGGCCAAGATGAACGCCGAGGTAATTGTCTTGAAAAAGGTCATGGTCGTCCTCCCAAGGCTGTAATGATTTGTGTGGCGAGGGTCTCGGACGGTGTTCCATGGGAGAACACGGTCACGAAGCGCCCGCGCGGGTCCATCAGGTAGGTCATCGCCGTATGATCCACCGCGTAGTCCTCCGGGTCTGTTTCATCCTCGATGCTGTAATAGGCTTTGTAGGCCTTAACCACGGCGTCAATCTCCGCCCGTGATCCGGTCAGGCCGATCAGCTTGGGATGGAAGGCATCCACATATTCGGCGAGCACGTCGGGGGTATCGCGCTTCACATCGACGCTGATGAAGATCGGCGTGATCTGGTCGGCATAATCCCCCATCTGATCCAGGGCATCAGCGATGGTCCCCAGCGTGGTCGGGCAGACGTCGGGGCAAAAGGTATAGCCGAAATAGACCAGCATATATTTGCCCGCATAATCCACGTCGGTAACCCGCTTGCCCGTATGATCAGTCAAGGTAAAGCTGCCGCCTACATCCGCCGCCGAGGCGGGGGTGGGTTGGGCGTTCATGCGTTGAAAATGGGAGATCTGCACCCAGGCCACCCCCGCCAACAGTAGGAGAACAGCACAGATCAGGGCGACCTTCTTGACGCGGGTCATTTCACAGTCCAATTCGGGAAAAAATCGGCCACACCATAGGCGTGGGCCGGGGGGCTGGCAAGTGTTAACGGCGGTTATCGACTATTCCGCTGGTGCCGCTGTTGCCCCAGTTCGTCCAGAAAGGCCTGCTCCGCCTTATCCCGTTCCGATTGGGCCTTGTCGTCGCGGTTCTGCTGCGCCACCTGATAGGTCTTCAGTTCCTGGAAGGCGGTCCGCAGGGCATCGCGGGCGGCGGCTACTTTTTCCGCCTGGGCGGTAATTTCCGTCTGTAACAGGTGGCGCCGGTGGCGCATCATCTCTGCATAGGCGGGGTAATCGCGTCCGGCGCCGTCGGGATCGGCTTCCGCGATCTGCCGTTCCTGGGCGACTTGCCCATCCAATGTTTCCACGGCACTTTCCAAAGTGGCCAGATCCTTGGCCACGGCCCCCAGGATGCGCTGCGCCTCATCCACGCGCCATTCATGCAGCCGGATCAGTGCTTTCAGATTGCTGGCCACGACCTAGCCCTGTTTCCCTACGGCATCCGGCGCCTCGGGCCACGGCATATCCAGGATGCCGGCGAGCATCTGATAGCCGATGGTCAGGGGTGTTTTCTCCTCCCGTGCCTGTTCCAAGAAACCCTCGATGCCGCCGAAATATTTGATGGCCTCGTCCACCTCCGGATCGGTGCCGGGGCGGTAGGCCCCCAGCCGGATCAGCTCCGCCATGTCGTCATAGGTGGCGAGCAGGCGGCGCGCCCGGTCGACCACCTCGTTTTCCCGCGCGCTGTTGCAGGCGGGCATGGTCCGCGACACGCTGCGCAATACATTGATGGCGGGATAGCGGCCCCGTTCTGCAATAGCTCGATCGAGAACCACATGGCCATCCAGTATACCGCGTACCGTATCGGCGACCGGCTCGTTATGGTCATCCCCTTCCACCAGCACCGTGAACAGGCCGGTGATATTGCCGCTGCCCTTCAGGCCCGGCCCCGCCCGTTCCAACAGCCGGGGCAGTTCGGCGAACACGGTGGGGGTATAGCCCTTGCTGGCGGGGGGTTCCCCGGCGGACAGGCTGATCTCCCGTTGCGCCATGGCGAAGCGGGTCACGCTATCCATCAGCACCAGCACGTCCTTGCCCTGGTCGCGGTAGTATTCCGCCACGGCCATGGTGGTGTAGGCGGCCTGGCGGCGCATCAGGGGCGGTTCATCGGACGTGGCCACCACCACCACGGACCGGGCCATGCCTTCCTCCCCCAGGTCATCCTCGATGAACTCTCGCGTCTCCCGGCCCCGTTCACCGATCAGGCCAATCACGGTGACTTCCGCATCCGTATTCCTGGCCATCATGGATAGCACCGTGGATTTGCCGATGCCGGAACCCGCAAAAATGCCCAGCCGCTGGCCCTTGCAGGTGGTCAGGAACGTATTCATGGCGCGGACGCCCAGATCCACTTTGCCGCCAACCCGCTGCCGATGATGGGCCGGGGGCGGTGTATTGCGGATGGGGATCGGCGCGGTTCCGGTTGGCAAGGGGCCCAATCCATCCACGGGGCGGGCCATGGCATCCACCACGCGGCCCAGCCAATCCTCCGCCGGGTAGATCACGGGCCGCGCATTTTCCAACGCCACCGGGCAGCCCAGGGCAACGCCATCCAAGGTGCCGAAGGGCATGACCAGGGCCCGGTTATCTCTGAAGCCCACGACTTCGCAGGTTAATTTGCGGTCGCCCCGCGCCTGGATGGTGCAGTGATCGCCGATGGACATGGCGCCTTGCACACCTCCAATTTCCACGAGCATTCCTTGCACGCCAGCAACCCGCCCGTAAAACCGGGTTTCCGGCAACCGATCTATCTCGGAAATAATGGTAGGGGTGTGAATGGCCAAGGTTCTGACTTTCCAGACTTTTCCAACTGACCGCGCGGGATCATAGCATAGAAAACGACATATCGACGATCTGATGCTTGAACTTCATGTTCATCCCACATATGGTAGTGGTTGACGCCGTGTATCGCCAGACCTTTGATTTGAGCCGAGGGGAAAATGCGAATTCTTTTAGTGGAAGACGATCCCGGCACCGTCGACAGCATCGAGATGATGCTGCGGTCCGCAAATATGGTTGTCGATTCCACTGGATTGGGTGAAGAGGGGTTGGAGATCAGCCGCCTCTACGACTACGACCTCATCGTTTTGGACATCATGTTGCCGGACATGGACGGGCACGAAGTGCTGCGTCATCTTCGTGCTTCCCGGGTGGAAACGCCGGTGATGATTTTGTCTGGCCTGTCTGACTCCGAACATAAGATCAAGGGCCTGGGCGGCGGCGCCGATGACTATCTCACCAAGCCCTTCAACAAAGAAGAATTGGTCGCGCGCATCCATGCCATTGTGCGCCGGTCGAAGGGCCATGCGCAGTCGGTGATCGAAACGGGCAAGATGCGGGTCAATCTGGATACCCACACGGTAGAGGTGTCGGGCAAGCCCGTGCATCTGACCAGCAAGGAATATGGGATTCTGGAACTTCTCTCGCTGCGCAAGGGGACAACCCTGGGCAAGGAAGTGTTCCTCAATCACCTGTATGGTGGTTTGGACGAGCCCGAACTGAAGATTATCGATGTGTTCGTCTGTAAACTGCGCAAGAAGCTCTCTAACGCGGCGGATGGGGATAATTACATCGAAACCGTGTGGGGCCGTGGCTATGTGCTGCGCGACCCGGATAGCGCCACGATCACCGCAGAAGCCGTTTAATCCGATTTCATCTTAGGGCGGATCGTGGCTGTTCGCCGCAAAAGGCGCGGCAGCCTGGGTGGCGTGAGAACCGGCCTTTAATGCTTTTGCGCATCCACTTTTGCGGTCAAGGCATCGAGGGCAGGAGCGATGGCCACGGGGTAGAAGGCGTTCCCTTCCAAAATTTTCAGCGTTTCCGGTAACGCGGCCAACTGGCCCGCCGCGCGGGTCCGTCGCTCGGTAAAACTGGGCGCCGGGGCGATGCGCTGGCCGCCAACCATGGCGGGCTGCAGCAGCGCCTCGCCGTCCTGGCGATCCTCGGCAACCGTCAGGATATCGCCATTCATCCGGCCTTGTGGGTCATACCGGCGAAACACCTGTTTCGCGCCGGGCCAGGTGGCCTTGCCCGCGCTTTTCTTGCGTTTGGCCTGGCCCGCATAGGCGTGCAGTTTATAGGCGCAATCGAACACCGGATCGTCTTCCGAGGTGACCAGAGAAGTTCCCACGCCGAACCCGTCGATGGGGGCGTTGGCGGCGACCATGGCGGCGATTTTTTGTTCATCGAGCCCGCCGCTCACTAAGATCGTCGTGGCTTCCTGCCCGCCCGCGTCGAGAATATCCCGGACCGCATGAGACAGCGCAATGCGATCCCCGCTATCGAGCCGCACGGCGCGGAGGGGGATTCCCTCCGCCGCCAGAATCTGCGCCGCCTCAACGGCGGTGCGCGCGCCTTGTTCTGTATCGTAGGTATCGATCAGCAGCACCAGCCCTTCGGGCCGTGACCGGGCGTAATGGAGGAAAGCCTGTAATTCCGACTCATGGGCCAGGATGAAGGAATGGGCCATGGTGCCGAACAGGGGAATATCGAACATAGGCCCGGCGGTGACCGTCGCGGTGCCGGAAAACCCGGCGAGATAGGCCGATCGGGCGGCGAACAGCCCCGCTTCCATGCCATGGGCGCGGCGCAGGCCGAAATCCACCAGGGGGCGCCCGTCCGCCGCGAGCACCATGCGCGACGCCTTGGTGGCGATCACGCTTTGAAAATGCAGAATGTTAATCAACCGGGTTTCCAGGAACTGCGCCATGGGCAGGGGCGCGGTCAGCCGCAACATGGGTTCGGACGGGAAAAACACCGTGCCTTCCGCCATGGCATGGACATCGCCGGTGAACCTGAAGTCCGCCAGATAGTCGAGCAGATTATCCTTGAACCGGCCCGACTCCCGCAACCAGGCCAATTCTTCCTCTGTAAACCGTAAACCTTCCAAATCACTCAGCACGGTTTCCAACCCCGCCGCCATATAAAAGCAGCGGTCGTCGGGCAGCGCGCGGGAGAAAAACTCGAACACCGCCGTATCGGTCATGCCCTGATCCAGATAGGCCTGCATCATGTTGAGTTGATACAGGTCCGTCATCAGCGCCGATGGGGGGGGATGCAACATGGGTGGAGCTCCTCGCAAAATCCCGGCTACTGTAAAAACCGGCGCACCGATTGTGAAGCCCGTTGAAGGAAACGGGGCCGAAAGGGTAGGGTTTGCCCATGCGACACGCGTATTTTTTGTTTATCTGGATTTTTTCGGTGGCCATGATCGGACCCGCGGCGGCGGGATCCGTTACCGCGCTTGACCCCGCCGGGGCGTCCAGGGTGGTGACGGTGATCGACGGCGATACGGTTATCCTGGCGGATCGGCGGGAAGTGCGGCTGGTGGGCATCCAGGCGCCGAAGCTGCCCCTGGGGCGCCGTAATTTCAAGAAATGGCCCCTGGCAGACGAGGCGAAGACAGCCCTGGAAAAACTCTGCCTCGACCAAACCGTAACGCTTTATCAGGGCGGCGCGGGCATGGACCGGCATGGGCGGGTGCTGGCCCATCTGGTGCGCGACGATGGCCTGTGGATTCAAGGCGCCATGCTGCGCCAAGGCATGGCACGGGTCTACAGCTTCCCCGATAACCGGGCGGCGGTGGCGGAACTGTTGGCCGAGGAAAAGGCCGCGCGGGCAGAAGGCGCCGGGCTCTGGACGCATCCCTATTACGATCTGCATGATGCAGGGTCGGTGGCCGATGCCCTCGATACCTTCCAGATCGTCGAGGGCCGGGTGGTGGATACGGCGCGCATCAAGGGCCGGGTCTATCTCAACTTCGGACCCAATTGGCGCACCGATTTCACCGTCAGCCTGGATCGCAAGGCCGATAAGATGTTTCAGGCCGTTGGGATCGATCCGCTGGCGCTGAAAGGCCGCGATATCCGGGTGCGCGGTTGGGTCAGGCAGCGCAACGGTGCGATGATCGAGGCCACACATCCCGAACAAATCGAAATTTTAGAGCGCTAATCCTTGCGGCGCGGATGTGATAAAGGTATATACCCAATCCTCACGGTCGGGGGGTAGCTCAGCCTGGTAGAGCACCACGTTCGGGACGTGGGGGCCGGAGGTTCGAATCCTCTCTCCCCGACCAACTAAATCAATGGCTTAGCGTCCAGGCCAAAAAATCGTTTGTTTGACATATGTCAACGAAACCCTGGTATTGGGCCCTAGAAATCGTCTTCAGACCCCCAAGAATAGCTGCTAGAGCGTCTGCGGTTTCGCGCGGCGCGGCGGGTCGAAGCTGACCAAAGCGCCATAAAAAAACGCGGCACGGGGCCGCGTTTTTCGTGAGATCGCCCGGGCAATCAGACAGAGCAGACCATGTCCTGACCGCAGCAGAGCGGGGATTTGATCTTGCCATGGCCGTTGGGGCATTCGGAGATTTGCACTTCCGAGCCGTTGTCCAGCTTTAGGCTGCCGTTTTCCAGGGGGGCATCGCATTTGCCGCAGGTGGCGTTCACGCTCATGCCACAGACCGCGCATTCATAAGTCGCCATGGTCAATCCTCTTTCGTCAGTTGATCTTAGGGGTCGGGTTTCGCCTCCGCCACCGCGCCGGGTGACCGATTGATGGTAGTCAACCCGGCGGCGGGACGCAATCGCCCTGTTTAGGTGTGTATTCGTTGGCCCGACCACAAGGCGAGAAGGACACCGGCAACAAAGCCAAACCCATGGGCACCGGGCAGGGCCGGCCAGCTTGGTTCGGTTAACAGGGGGTGAGCCAAAAGCTCATACAAAATCTTCGCGGGCACCCCAGCCAGGAAAACCGCCAGCAGCCAATGGGGCGCCCGGCGCCATTCGCGCATCAGCGCCACCACCACCAGGGTGTTCAGCACGCCGGAAAACCCGCAATAGGCGGCGATGTGTGGCTGTAAGAGCAATACTCCCAGCCCGACAGCCAGCATCCCGGCGAGGATCGCAAGGCCAAGGTCCCGTGGCGTCCCCACGAAGGGGGCGATGATCAACACCGCCAGGGCGTTTAGGGTCAGATGCCGGAAATCCGTATGCACCAGATGACTTGTGAAAAGGCGCCAGATTTCCCCTTCCAGTATCGCTTGGCGGTCCCCCACCAGACCGGGCGGCACGGGGCCGGTGAGGGCGAAAATGCCAAACAACCCGGCGGCCAGGAACAGGGCAACCGCCAGGGGCTTGGGGCCCCCGGCGTCGCCCTTCCAGAAGAGGGGGGCCGTTGTCATGTGCGCCGCCGTTCGCGCAGGATCAGGATTGCCGCCACGGCCGCCAGCAGCAGGGCCAACGTGGCAGGAGACAGAGCCCCCGCACCGCCACCGCCACCCGAACGATAGGTGGGCCGGGGGGCGGAAAAGGCCGGTTGCGCCGTATCCACCCGGCGAGATACCACGGGTGCGGTGGCTCGGTTTTGCGCCGCCTGGGCTTCTGTCGCCACACGGTCTCGATTCTGTCGGTCGATTCCCAGGGCCTGGAAAACGTCATCGCGCACCACAATCATCGACGTGTAGGGGGTGACCAAGCCATATTCCACGGCGATATCCTCGATGGCCTGTTCGCGATCTGGGGAGCCACCGTACAAGTCCATCTCCAGCATCAGGGCCTCGATCGCGCCATAGGCCCACAGGCGTTCAATCTCCGGATTGCGGCTGGCGGTTTGCGGGAAGTCAAATCGGGTCTTATAGATTTTTTCCGCGCCAGAGATTTTTGCCCGCACGGTGACCTCTGCCGGGCCGCCTTGCCAATAATGGCCGAACATCACCAACTGTTCGCCCCGATACAGGCTGCCGATCTGATGCGGGTGCAGGTCGGACACCTTCACCCCATCGATTTCCACCACCACATCATGCAAGGCTTCGTAGCCAACCTTGGAGACCGCACTCATCACCGCGCCCACCATGTCGTCGCTGTTGGAAACGCTGATCGCCGTGCCACCGGAAACGCGGGTCATGGGTTCCAGCAAGGGCCGGTTGGCGGAATTCCCCAGGATGACGGTGAACAGCCGCGCATCGGTGCCCGTCACCAGATCGACGAAGTCCTTGGTTTGGGTGACGCCCACATTGGCAACCCCGTCGGTGACCAGAACGATGCCGGTGCTGCGATCGGAATCCAGGCCCTTGAGGCCCCGTTGGAGCCCTTCGTAAAGATTGGTGCCGTGATCGGGCTGAACGCCGCTTAAGGACCGCAAGGCCTGATCGATAGACCCCGGCGTGGCCGGTTGAAAGCCCCGGGTCAGTTCCCAGGCGTTCTTATCGAACACCACCAGCCGGAACCGGTCTTCGGGGCGCAGTTTCCGCAAGGTGCGGGAAAGCCCTTCCGACAGGGTCGCAAATTTGCCGCTCATGGAGCCGGATTTATCCAAGACGAAGACCCAATCCCGGCCCTGGGTGATGGGCTGCAAATCGGCGCCCGGGGTGACCACCATCATGAAAGTGCCGCGCCCGTCCGCCGTTACCCGATGGGCGGCGAGGTCGATGGCGCCGGGCAGATTGTCCGCCAGTCGCCAGTTGACCACGATATCCTGGGTCAGCGGCGTGCCCGGTTGCGGGGTCATGGCGACCGGCGTGACGCCGCCTTCTTCCGCCGTATCATCGCTGCCCGCCGCAGCCATGCGTTGGTCGCCGATATGGAGGGTGTAATAGCCTTCTGGCGTGCGGGTGATGGTGGCATCCGGATGGGCCGGGGCCTGTACGGCATCTACCGGATAGTCGGACCGCAAGGTCAGATCGAAGGAGAACTGGCCGGTGACCGTTTCATTGGCGGTCCAGAAGGCTTGGCGTTGCACATCGACCCCGCCATCCTCGATGCCATAGAGATAGCGCCCGAACCCGGTATCCAGATGGGCGGGCTGAATGTAGGTCAGACGCGTGCGCACATCAGACCCGGCCCGCACCGGCCAGATCCGCATATCAAAATTCTGATAGCGGTCTTGCTCGGCGAGGGCGGTTTCCCGCCCGGCGGTTTTTTCGGTTTCATAGATCTCTCGGGCTTTGTCTTTGGCAATCACTTCACCCACCACCGGCTTGCCGTCGATCCAGTAGGTGAACGCCGCCACCGCGCCTTTTTCCGGCACCGGGAAGGAATAGAAGGCTTCCAAGTCTTGCGCGTGGGGATTGGCGAACACCTGTTCCACGGTGGTGATGGCATAGCCATCTTCGATCACCACCGAGACCGCATGATCTTTGAGGGTGAGGTCGGGCAGGCCGCTATTGGCCGGTTTCATCAACCCGGCCGCCGTGGCGGGCGCGGCGCTGGTGCTCGTCAGGATAGCGGCCAGGGCCAGGGCCGCCAAAGTGGTACGATTCATATCCATAATTTTTCCTTTCAATAAACACTGTTCATTTAACGGGTGAAAAATACGCCGCGTCCTGCGGCGTCGGTTTACGCTTTGAAGGAGGAGTATAGGCTTTTAATGAACAATGTTCAATAAAAATTCTAAAACTAAATAGGGCTTGGCGGTCAAAATTCTCTATTTACGGGTTTAAAAGAATCGGGTACGCGTTATAGATATTGGAACATTTAAGAAACATTTATGTGGTGGGAAAGATGGCCGTTAAATCCGATGCGGAGCTGTTTCGGACGACTCCTGCAGAATCAAAATGGCAATCGTTGACGACGGAAGAAGCGCGCCATAGCGCCCTGTTTGGCATTGTCGGTTGGCCCCTGTTTTTCCTGATCGGCCCTCTGGTGAGATCAATATCGGTTATTACGATACCCCTTGGGCTGTTGATTAACGATAGAGCCGCCCTCGACACTATACCCTTGCTTAACGAAGTAGATTGGATGGCGATGAGTGCGTTTAACTTCATCGTCGGGGTCAGCGATGCGATCCTGGTTTATCTTGTCTTCACGAAGCATGCGCGGGCCGCGGACTATTGGATTGTTCTTCTATGGCTCCAATTTTTATCCGTCATTTTGTATAGTGTGATGTTCGATCCGTTCGGCGTTTCTTTTCCGTTCGCGGTTGCCTTATTCGGCGTTGCCTCCATGATGGGTATCTTCTTGAATCTCGTCATTATTCTCCTCCTGAGCTCGTATATGACGGAGTCCAAGCGGGTCAATGTGACCTTCCGTCATCACATGCCGGCCTCTATCGATAAGGCCGATTGGGATATCCGCACAGAGGCGGGGAAGGCATTCCGCCGGGTGCTCCTTAAACGGCAGGTTATTTTGTCCTCGATTGGCGCGGGGCTGGTTCTTTTGCTGGTGCTTCTGTTTATCGGCATATTCACGTTGGGCGATCCCATCGAACCGGCAGACTTGGGTGGGTTCGCCTCGCCGCCGGGCGCGCAAATCGGCGTGGATTGACCCGCCGATTGCAAAAAACCGGGAAACAGGCAAGAATACCGCGCCATCCGGGACTCGCCCGGGAGGTAAAATGCCTTCCATGGTGCCGCGTCGTCGTCGGTGTGTGGAAAGCCGGGAGACAATGTCGATGTTTCTTGTCTATACCGTTCTATGAGCAATCTACGCCCCTCGTTTCACATCCTTGGTTGGGTTATCTGCATCATCGGCGGCATCCTGCTGGTGCCGGCGAGCACGGATTATTTGTTCCATGATCTGGATTGGGAGGTGTTTGTCGGCGCGTCTGCGGTGAGCTTCTACGTGGGCATCTCCTTTGTGGTTGCCACCAAGGACGATGACGTGGATGGCCTCAATTTCCGCCAGGCGTTCTTTCTGATTTTCTCCGGCTGGATCGTGGTGACCTTGTTTGGGGCGATCCCGTTTTTCGGCTATGGCCTCACCTTCACCGATTCCATTTTCGAGACCATGTCCGGTCTTACCACGACGGGCTCAACGATCCTGTCAGGCCTGGATAGTATGCCCCCGGGGATTTTACTGTGGCGGGCGATCCTGCAATGGATCGGCGGTATTGGCATCATCGCCATTGCGGTCTTGCTGCTGCCCATGCTGCGGGTCGGCGGCATGCAGATCTTCAAGATCGAAAATTCCGGCACCCAAAAGGAAAAATCCGAATTCACCGCCCGTACTTTGATTCATCTTTCGACCGTCTATGGCGGGTTGACCTTGGCTTGCGCCCTGGTCTACCGGCTGTTGGGGATGAATTCCTTCGATGCCCTGACCCATGCCATGGCAACCCTGTCGACCGGCGGCTATTCCACCCATGATGCCTCTTTTGGCTATTTTGACAGCTTTACCCTCCATTGGGCGGGCACCATCTTCATGGCCTGTGGCGCCATCCCGTTTTTCCTGTTCGTGAAATTCACCTTGGGAAACTTCCGCGTTTTGGTCACCGACCAGCAAGTGCGGGGATTTGTGACCTTCCTGATCCTCAGCAGTGTGGGCATGGCGTTTTGGCTGATGAACGAGCAGGATGTGCCTTTTGGCGAGGCGCTCACGCTGACGGCCTTTAACATCACCTCGGTGGTTACCACCACGGGCTTTGCCACCGATGATTATACCGCCTGGGGGCATGGCGCTATCGGCATGTTTCTGATCTTGATGTTCGTGGGCGGCTGTTCCGGGTCCACCTCCGGCTCCATCAAGATTTATCGATATCAAATCCTCTGGATGTTCGTGCGCTCCCACGTGCGCAAGCTTTTTTCGCCGCATCGGATTATCGTGCTGAAATATAACGGCCGCCCGCTGGAACAGGACGTTCCGTTGTCGGTCCTGGCTTTTCTGGCGGTGTTTATCGCCAGCATCGCCCTGTTCACCGTGGCCTTGTCTTTGATGGATATCGATTTGGTGACCGCCTATTCGGCCAGCGTCACGGCGATTACCAATGTGGGGCCGGGGATGGGGCCGATCATCGGCCCAGTGGGGAATTTCGAACCCTTGCCCGATGCGGCGAAATGGGTGCTGATTTGCGCCATGTTGGCGGGACGGCTGGAGGTTCTGGCCTTGCTGGTGATTTTCGAGCGGGATTTCTGGGCCGCTTGATTCTCCGCAGTCGATTAAATCGTCGGCGCGGGCAGTCCTTGCGCCCGGCAGGCCGCCACCAGCGTGTTGCGCAACAGGCAGGCGATGGTCATGGGGCCGACCCCGCCGGGAACCGGGGTGATGGCGCCCGCTACCTCCACGGCTGTCTCAAAATCCACATCGCCGACAAGCCGGGTCTTGCCCTCGCCTTTTTCCGGCGCGGGGATCCGGTTGATCCCCACATCGATCACCGTCGCGCCCGGTTTGATCCAGTCACCTTTGATCATTTTCGGGCGCCCCACGGCGGCGACCAAAATATCGGCGTTGCGGCAGGCGCCGGGCAAATCGGCGGTGCGGGAATGGGCGATGGTTACCGTGCAGCTTTCCTTCAGCAGCAGCGCCGCCATGGGCTTACCCACAATGTTTGACCGCCCCACCACCAGGGCATTCTTGCCAGAAAGGGTCCCCAACTGGTCTTTCAGCATCATCAAACAGCCGAGCGGTGTGCAGGGGACCAAGGCCTCCTCGGACCCAATGGCCAGAAGCCCGCTGTTGACCACATGGAAGCCATCCACATCCTTGGCCGGATCGATCTTGGCGATCACCGCGTCCTCGCTGATCTGGGCGGGCAGGGGGAGTTGCACCAAAATGCCATGCACGGTGGGATCGGCGTTGAGTTGATCGACCAACGCCAACAGTTCTTCCTCGGTTGTCGTTTCGGCCAGGCGATGCTCGAAGGAATTCAACCCCGCCTCGGTGGTGGCTTTGAGCTTGCTCCGCACATAGACCTGACTGGCAGGGTCCTCCCCCACCAGCACAACGGCCAAACCGGGCACCAACCCGTGATCCGCCTTGACCTGTGCCGCCGCTGCTGCAACCCGTTCGCGGAGCCCCGCCGCGAAGGCCTTGCCGTCAATGATCGTCGCCGTGCCCATAAGTTGCCTCGATCCAATGCCGTAACCGTTGTTCCAACGCGGTGGGGGCTTCGCCCACCGCCTCGAGCAGGAGGGTTTTATCACGGTCCGTCGCCCCCGCAAGGACAGAGATGGCGGTTTTTGGGAGGCGCCAGGTTTTCGCGAGGAGTTTGATCACCGCTGCGTTTGCCTTGCCCCCCTCCGGAGGCGCCGTGACGGATACCAAAAGGCGCGTGCGACCATCGCCGCCAACCCGTAAGCCGTTGATTTTATTCTTGTTGGCGCGCGGTGTGACGCGGATGAGGAGCTGTAGGCCCGCATCTTGTTGGCGAAAAGGCACGCGGGGCCGATCAGGCCGTTACATGGCGTACATGAGGTTCTTCAAGACCTGCTCGATGAACCACAGGCCCAAAATCAAGACCATGGGAGAGACATCGATTCCCCCCAGATCCGGAATCACCCGGCGGATCGGGCGCAAGACTGGCTCGGTGGCGCGATGGGTGAAATCCCCCACCAAATAGACGAAACGGTTGGATCGGTTGACCACATTGAAGGCTACCAGCCAGCTCAACACGACGGAAATAATCAAGATCCAGACATAGATATTGATAACAATCAGAACGAGGCCGAGCAGGGGCCCGAGGACGATATCCATAACCAAGCCTTTCAAGCTTATTGTGCCGCTCGTAACCTAGTCGTGGGATTATCGCCGCGCAAGCACCAGGGCATGGAATTGCCTTGACAATGCGGGGGTGGGCCAACATTATCCCGCGCATCTAAGGGGCCGTAGCTCAGATGGGAGAGCGTCGCGTTCGCAATGCGAAGGTCAGGGGTTCGATTCCCCTCGGCTCCACCAATTTTTCCAATCACGAAAATCCGTTACATGTCGGTGCCGTATCGGGCCCACCCCAGTTGGTCAGGGTGTGGATTCGGTTTCCGGCGGCGCGACGCGGTGACCGTTCTTCCGCCGGAGGAGATAATCCCGGAAATGGAGGTCGTCCTGCAGCACATCGCGGATCATGATGTCCGTCAAGGTGGCCATCATCCGGTCAATATTAGTCTCGTTCGTCTGCTTGAAGAGGACCCTGATTTCGTTGAGTTGGCGCGTATGCTGGCGCGCGTGCCGCACACCTTCGGTATACCCAAAGCTCTTCATAATCATGATTTCATTGATAAAATGCTGGCGGGTTTGGTCCAGAAAGGTGGATATGCCGTGTTGCACGGCGGGATGATCCTTCTGCCGTGCCTTATCCAGCAGATCATTGAGCAGCACGACGAGTTGACGATGCTCATCGTCAATCTGCGGGTGTCCAATTATCCATTCTTCTTTGAGTTCTAGGCGCATCACCTACCCGATTCACAAATTGCCAAGGAAAGATCAGCGCCTTGTCCCTGGGTGCGGTTTGCTGGCGGTGTGCCGAATCAAAATTAAATTTTAGACACTCACCCAATAAAAGTGGGTTGGTTTGCAATGTCACCTCGTCCGCATCGTAAAAAAACTACCCGTATTCGCCAGGGCAACACAACAGGGACGGAAAACATGATCACGGTAAAGATTTTAGGACACAAAATCCGCGAGAATTACAAGATTCCCTAAATCACTACTGTGAATAGGCCTATTTCAACGAAAAGATGAGCCTGTCTTCTTGCGAAGCGGAAGAATTAACGCGCTTTTCTTGGGAATTGGAGGGCTTTCTGGCAGCCTTTCGGGGCACGGGAGGGCCGCACCCCGTTGCGGCTCTGACGATAGCTGGCGGCGCGTCTTATTGCGCCGACGTGGTTAGGCTATTTCTGTGCCGAGAGGAATAAACGAACAAGATCCCGGAAATGACGATCATCGTCCCGACGATGACCAATAGGTAATGTTCGGGTTTGAGGGAAGAGAGTTGCGCGAAGGTCCAGGCCGTCCCATCCATGTGATGCAGGACCGGCGAAAGACCGATGATTTTCAAGAGGAGGCCAAAAAGAATGACCCCGAAACCTTCAAGGCTTTGGATTCCAGCCATGTGTTAAAAGACCCCTAGTCGGCTGTTAACGAATATCATCCATCAGGTGTGCTCGTTTGTTCTCTTCTCGTTCCTAATCTCAGGAAGGCGAGACCATCGAGCTTTGTGGTACGGCGTTATTCCACTCTTACGTGCCCTGCGCCTGTTTCGGACCCGAGCTCGATCAGCGCGGGTGTGATAATACAAAACGCCGGGCGCCAGCGTGAAGATTGAGTGAAACGACCTTTGTTAAAGACTCCGTCCTGTTGCGGTTGCAAAAAGCAAGAAAGAGCCGTGCCGTATATATTTCTATTTATTTTATAGATCGTTAACGTTGGCAACGCCGGTAAGTTGGCAATTGTTTGCGCGAAAATCCAGCATTTTTTCGCAGGTGCATCCAACTTTTCGGGCATCGCTGCGCATGCACGCCTTCCTTTTCCGCAACAGTCCGCGATCCAGCACCTCCTGCCTCTGGCCGTGCCGCCGTTGGTGACTCACTAACCAATTGTTTTAATTCTATAAAATAGGGTAATCCAGAGGCTTTGGAGGGAATTGGCAATCTGGATTCTGGACCTTTCTGCGCTGTAACGGTAACCTAACAATTCTGAAACCGAATTGTTCAATGCCTGTCATACCATGGCCCGAATTCGGTAATATGTTACCACTGAAAACTGGTATTTACGGAGACCATATGGGGTCGACACCTGAAAATCGGCTGGAATTGCGGCTTGCGCGCCGGGAAGAAGAGATTCTCGCCAGCCAGCGTTTGCGCTATGAAATTTTCTTTGGAGAATATGGCGCCAAGGCAAGCCCGGACATCGCCGCCGCAAAGTTGGATATGGATTCCTTCGACACCTATTGCGATCATTTGTTGGTGATCGACAAATCCCGCGCCGACGAGACCGTGCCTGTCGTCGGCAGTTACCGCATGCTGCGCCGGTCAGTCGCCGACGAGCATGACGGGTTTTACTCCGCGACGGAATTTGATTTGGCGAATCTGAAGAATTATCCCGGTGAAATCGTAGAAATGGGTCGGTCCTGCGTTCATGCAGATTACCGCAACGCCGCCGTGATGCAGCTTTTGTGGCGGGGCATTGCCGAATATCTACAACATTACAATATTGGTTTGATGTTCGGCTGCGCCAGTTTCCCGGGGATCGATCCGGCCAATGTGGCCCAGGCGCTCTCTTATCTGAATCACCATTTAGCGGCACCGGAATCCTGGCGCCCGCAAGCGTTGCCGGATCGCTTTGTGCCCATGGATCGGGTTGCGCCGGATCAGATTGAAACCAAAACGGCACTGCGTGAAATGCCCCCCTTGGTAAAGGGCTATTTGCGCTTGGGGGCGAAAGTGGGGCATGGCGCCGTGATCGACCCGGATTTCAATACGGTGGATGTGTGCATTTTGGTTGAATCGGAGACCGTGGATCATCGGTATCAACGTCACTATCTGGATCAAGAACCCGTCGTCCGACAGATGGTGCAGTGATCACGGTGGGTTTTTCCCCCCTTCGGGCTACCTTTAACGCCGCCGCCGCTCTGGCAGCGACAGGGGTGTTGGTGCCCGTCTTCCTGGTCACCGCGCCGTTTTCCAAGAAAATGGACCGGTCCTTGCGAAAAAGCTGGTGTGCAATCATGTGCCGCTTGGCGGGGTTATCGGTGCAGGTCTCTGGCCAGCCGGTGGCGGGCAAAGGGGCTTTCTTGGTGGGAAATCATATTTCTTATCTGGATATTCCGGTGATCGCCTACGCCGCCGACCTGGTTTTTGTGGCCAAATCAGACGTGGCTTCTTGGCCAATTTTTGGATTCTTGGCGAAAATCACCCGAACCCTGTTCGTGGAACGGGATCCGGCCAAGGCGCGGGAGCAAGGGCCGGTGCTGGCCAACCGCATCGCCGAGGGCGATCCGGTTCTGGTGTTTGCTGAGGGCACCAGCACGGATGGGCTGGCGGTTGCGCCGTTCAAGAGTTCCCTGTTTCAGGTCGCGAAGGGGGCGGAG
Organism: Magnetospiraceae bacterium; assembly: GCA_049605255.1. Lineage (GTDB taxonomy): Bacteria > Pseudomonadota > Alphaproteobacteria > Rhodospirillales > JBMYUJ01 > JBMYUJ01. The sequence continues at coordinate 38,528 of JBMYUJ010000009.1, read as the reverse complement.
GCCCCGCCGCCGGTGCAGCCCATCACCATCGCCTATACCCGGGAACGGGATGGCACGCCGCTTTCTCCGGAACGGCGGGATCACTACGCCTGGTATGGCGACATGACCTTGGCGCCCCATCTTTGGAATGTGTTGGGGCAGAAGGGCGCCGTCGTCCGGATCACTTTCCATCCTGTCTTGCAGCCCGGGGATTTTCAAAACCGCAAAACCCTCGCGGCCCATTGCTATCAGACCATTTCCGAGGAATTGACCCGCCTGAACGCGGGCCATCTCGGTTGAAGCATATCTACTTTTCATTCTTTTCGAAAAACGTTCCCCATTCTGTCACACCGCTGAAACGCGCCCGCTCTAATGCTGAAAGGGACGCTGGAAATGGATGTGAAAAGCTCGCCCTGGGGCTCGGAAATGGATGATCGCCCAATGAAAATGGATCCTGGAACTCAGCGGTTTCGCACCCTTTGGATATCCGATATCCATCTGGGTACATCCGGGTGTCAGGCCGCGCAACTCCTTGATTTTCTGAAACATACCGAATGCGAGACCCTGTATCTCGTCGGCGATATCGTCGATGGCTGGCGGTTGAAGCGCTATTGGTATTGGCCCCAGGCCCATAACGATATCGTGCAAAAGCTGCTGCGCAAGGCACGCAAGGGGACCAAGGTCATCTTCATCCCCGGCAACCATGATTCCTTCGCCCGTGGCTATGTGGATCATGATTTCGGTGACGTGACCATCATGCATGAAGTGGTGCATGAGACGGCGGATGGCCGCCGTTTGCTGGTTATTCACGGCGACGAATATGATGTTGTCGTCAAATACTGGAGCTGGCTCGCCAAGCTTGGGGATTGGGCCTACATGTGCGCCTTGTGGCTGAATACCCATTTCAACCGAATCCGTCAGCGGTTGGGGTACGGCTATTGGTCCTTGTCGTCCTATCTCAAATACAAGGTCAAAAAGGCCGTCAATTTTATTGGTGATTACGAGCAGACGTTGGCGGAGGTCGCCCGCCAACAGGATCTCCACGGCGTGGTGTGCGGGCATATCCACCACCCTGAAGCCCGCGTGATTGATGGGATCGAATATTACAACGATGGGGATTGGGTCGAAAGTTGCTCGGCGCTCGCCGAGCATTTCGACGGCCGAATGGAAATAATCCATTGGGTGCAATGGTCCGTCCCCAACCGCCAAGAAGAGCTGGAAACTGAATGCATATCGTCATCGTTACCGACGCCTGGAAGCCGCAAGTCAACGGTGTTGTCCGCACGCTCCAATCCCTTTCTGAAAATCTGGAAGCGCAAGGCGATACCGTCTGCCTGATTACGCCGGATCAATTCAAAACTGTTCCTTGCCCGACCTATCCGGAAATCCGTTTGGCCTTGATGGCCGGCAAGCGAGTTGGCGATATCATCGAATCGCAGCGCCCCTGCGCGGTCCATATTTCTACCGAAGGCCCCCTGGGCTTGGCGGCGCGGCGCTATTGTCTGCGCCATAAAATCCCCTTTACCACCGCGTTTCACACCCGGTTCCCGGAATATGTGAATGCGCGGTTTCGCACGCCGGTTAGCCTCGGTTACTCCCTTATGCGCTGGTTCCACGGTCCGTCTCGCGGGGTGATGGTGGCGACACCGACCCTGTTCAATGAACTGAAAGACCGTGGCATCGGTAATGTCACCCGCTGGACCCGCGGGGTGGATACGGCATTGTTCCGCCCGGTGGCACGGGATTATCTGGACGCATTGGGCCTTGAGCGCCCCTATTTCATGTATGTGGGCCGCGTCGCCACGGAAAAGAATATCGATGCCTTTTTGCGATTGGATCTGCCCGGCACGAAATTTGTGGTGGGGGATGGCCCCTCCTTGCCGGGATTGGCAAAAAAATACCCCAAGGTCCATTTTACCGGGCCCAAATTCGGCGAAGAACTGGCCAGCCACTACGCCGCCGCTGATGTTTTCGTCTTTCCCAGCCTGACCGACACCTTCGGCCTGGTGATGCTGGAGGCGCTGGCGTGTGGCACCCCCGTGGCGGCTTTTCCCGTTACCGGTCCGATCGACGTCATCGCCGATAGCGGGGTCGGGGTGTTGGACCAAGACCTGCAGAAGGCCGCCCTTGCGGCGCTCAAAATTGATCGCGAAGCTTGCCGTGCCTATGCCACGCAATACTCCTGGCCCGCTTGCGCGGCGCAGTTCCGGGGCAGTCTGGCCCGCTTCGATCCCTTGGAAATCTCCGCCTGGAGCCTTGATTAGGGCCAGCGTCGGCGTGCCCTCATCGATCAGAACCCATTTAGCACTTGTTCGAAGGCGCCCGTCCCCTGTAGAGAACCCTTTCACGGTTCCCGGTTGAAGTGCAGAGGAAAGGCAGGGTGATGCCAGAGGATATGACAAAAGAGGTTGGCAACGTGGCGGATGCGGTCGTGGCTGCCGTCTCCACCTATGGTCTTCAGGTTATTGGCGCCTTCTTGATCCTGATTGCCGGTTGGATCGCGGCGAAATCTTTCAGTGGCATTGTCAACAAATCGCTGCAACGGGTCAGTCGGGTAGATCCCATGCTGCGCGGCTTTATCGTCAGTCTGACCCGATGGGGCATCCTCGCCTTTACCATCATTGCGGTGTTGGAAAATTTTGTCGTGGAAACTACCAGTCTGGTGGCCCTGCTGGGTGCCGCAGGCCTGGCAATCGGCCTCGCGCTGCAGGGTACGCTCAGCCATTTGGCGGCCGGGGCGATGCTATTGTTGTTCCGCCCGTTCAAGATCGGTGATTTCATCGAATGCGGCGGGCTCTCCGGTTCGGTCAAGGATTTAACTCTATTCGTTACCCACATGACGACCCCGGACAATGTGGAAATCATCGTGCCAAATGGGCAAATCTGGGGCAGCCCCATCCGCAATTTTTCCCATAACCCAAACCGTCGTCTCGATATGACGGTGGGCATTGGCTACAAGGATGATATCGGCAAGGCCTTGGCGGTTTTGCAAGACCTGTTGGGGGCGGATGCGCGCGTTTTTGCCGATCCCGCGCCGTTCCTGGCCGTATCGAACCTGGGGGATAGTGCGGTGGAAATCGTGATCCGGGTTTGGTGTGTGGCCGGCGACTACTGGCCCTTGAAGTTCGATCTGAACCGGCGGATTAAAGAGGCGTTCGATGCAGAAGGTATTTCCATACCCTTCCCGCAAAGAGAAATTCATATTGTTAACAGCGCAAGTAATTGACTCTCCCGAATCTTCTTCCTTGCGTCTTGTTTAAATTGTTGTAAAACCATGGTATAGTGCGTTTTGCCTCTGGGGTCTCAACCTCGGACGTTCATTGCTTGGGGATTTCCGGGAATGTTGTTTTCGGGCCACGGAATTCGTTTTGTCTGCATAATCTGCCTGACATTACTAATTTCTGGTTGTTCGAAGCCGACGAAGGAGGACATTATAAACTCCACTAAGAGCATCACGACCAAGTCCAAGCTGGTCGAAGTGCTCGGAAAACCGGAAAGCGTTGAAACGGTGGGTCCGTTGGAAAAATGGATTTATCGGGCTGAAGACGGAATCGTTGTTTTTGTTATCACGGGAGAAAATGTGGCGTTGAACGCATCTGGCCGGTAATATCTTAGGGGTTTTGGGCCCTTGATATGCTTAAAACGGCGGCGGACAACACCAAATTTGACACCGCACCAAACAGAGTTAATCATGAGTGGCAAGTCACACATTATCCGTGGAAGTTTAGGAGAGAAAAAATGAAGAGGACTGTGCTTCGCGGCCTGATGATCGGCGCGTTGACCCTTGGCCTCGGTGCCTGTAACACCTGGGACGTCGAAGGCGTTCGCGGCATGCCGAGCACGGGTAGTGCGTTTGACCAGGCCCTGCATCAGGAATATGTCCAACTGGCGGAACTGGAAATCGCCGAATACGATTGGGACGATGGATCGTTCTTCCTGGAACGGGCCAAGGAAGCCTCCCGCGGCGAAGTCGCGGGTCCGCAGCCTATCGCCAATCGCTATTTGCCGGCCGACAAGGTGGGTGAGCTGACCGCTGCCCGCGAACGTCTGGTGCGCGTGTTGGGCGCCGCCAAGACCCGCAAGCCGCAAATCGCCGCCAAGGCGCAAGCCGGTTTTGATTGCTGGATGCAAGAGCAGGAAGAAAATCATCAGCCGGACGATATCGCCGCCTGTAAGAAGATGTTCGAAGATGCCATGCGCATGCTCGAAAACGCGGGTCCGTTCCTGCTCTTCTTCGATTGGGATAGCGCCGTCGTGAACAGCGCCGGGATGGATGTGCTCCGTCAAGCCGCTGAAGCCGGCCATGGCTGGGGCAGCGCCTCTCTCGTCGGCCATACCGACCGTTCCGGTCCGGCTGGCTACAACCAAGGCCTCTCCGTCCGTCGGGCGAATGCAGCCGCAGCCGCGCTCAAGAAGCTGGGCTTCGGTGGCGCCACGGCGACCGATGGTCAAGGTGAAACCAATCCGTTGGTCCAAACCAAAGACGGTGTGCGCGAACCGCAAAACCGCCGGGTTGAGATCAACTTCGAATAAGCCGTCCGGTCTTCGGACAGCTGAAATAGAAACGGCCGCCTTTCGGGGCGGCCGTTTTCTGTTGAGATATCGGAAAGCGCGGTAAATAAAGCGCCCCCGTTCCCCGTTATTCGAAATCAGGCGGTGGTAACACGTGGTAGGCGCCGCGCAGGGCCTCCGACCATTGCTGAGACAGTTCCTGCATATAGGGGTTATTTTCCTCGATCCGGATGGTCGGCGAGAGTTTCAGGCTATCCTTCCGGTAAATCACCAAATCCAGGGGAAAGCCCACGGACAGATTGGACCTTAGGGTCGAATCCATAGATAACAGGCTCAGTTTCACGCCATCCATCAAGGTGGTGGAATCATGTGATAGGGCGCGATCCAGGATAGGCTTGCCATATTTATGTTCGCCAATTTGTAAAAAAGGCGTGTCCATCGAGGCGGCGATAAAATTCCCCGCGGAATAGATCTGAAACAGCCGCATTGTGCGGCCCTCTAATTGTCCGCCCAGTAGGAAGGACGCGGAAAACATCGTGTCCTGGGCCCGCATGGCATCCGCATCATGGGAATACACCTTGCGGGTGGCGCGCCCTACCAGGCGGGCGGCCTCGAACAGGCTGGGCACCGTGTACATGGTCTCTGCCGGGCCATTTGGATCATTCTCCGGCGGCAGGCCTTCGCGCACCAAATTGACAACGGCCTGGGTCACCGCCAAATTGCCAGCGGTCATCAAGACGATGGCGCGGTTGCCATCCCGGTGCCAGGTGAATGTTTTGGAATAAGTGGATACATGGTCAACGCCCGCATTGGTGCGCGTGTCGGCGAGCATGACCAGGCCTTCTTTAAGGAACAGCCCTACGCAATATGTCATCGGTTACAGGTCCGGTGTTGTGGTCTACCGAACCATCATTGCGCGCTGCCCCCCGCTCTGGCAACCTTCACGACAACTTCCATGTCTTCATCGCCACCGCCCCGGCGCACGCCGCGGATGGGGGCTGCTTCCCGATAGTCCAGGCCGACACCAATCCGCACATAATATTCGGTCGGGCAGATCATGTTGGCCACGTCGAAGCCCACCCAGCCCAGGTCGGGCACATAGGCTTCCGCCCAGGCATGGGCCGCTTCACTCAGCACTTCCTCTTCGCCGCTTAGCAAATAGCCCGAAACATAGCGGGCGGGAATATCGATAGACCGGGCCGCGGCGATAAAAGCATGGGCATGGTCTTGGCAGACACCGAAGCCATGCGCCAGCGCCTGCGCGGCAGTGGTCATGGAATGGGTTTCCCCGGTTTTGTAATCAATGGCCTCGCGCACGCCTTCCATCAGCCTGTGCAGGCAGTTAAGGGGCGATGTGGCGCCGCTCTGCGCCGCGCGCCCCAGGCCGCGCAAGGCGCCGTCAATCTCGGTCAGTTCCGTCTCGCGGAGGTAAAAATTGGTGGCGAAGGTCTCGATAGAGCCCGTGACGACCCCATCTCTGTTGCTGGTCTCCACCTCGCCGCGGACCGAGATGGTCAGGCTTTCATGGGGACGGTCAACCACCAGCGTGTGGGTCAGGTTTCCGAAACTATCGAAAAAACCCAGGGGCAGCTGTCCGAAATCCGATTCCACGTTCCAGTAGCGAATGAATTGACCGTCGAACGGCTGTGGCGACAATCTGAGGCTCTGAATCGAATAATTGACCGGTTCTTCGTAGCGGTAGGTGGTGGCGTGATCGATGGTGATTTTCATGGCTCGTTTCGCCAGCTAGGCTCAGAAATGGAAATTCTTGGCGATTTCTTCGCCGAGGGCATTATTGCGGTCGATAAAATCAGATAGATATTCATGCAATCCGTTTTGGAACACGTCTTCGATCTGATCGTAACTCAACTGGGCATAGAGTTGCCCGGCGCGTCGGTGGCAATCATGCCGTTGTCCGTGTCCCTTGGCGATGGATTCAAGGTTCCGCGTCACCTGGGAGAGGGAATACCGTAAGGAGCGCGGCATTTCTTCGCGCAGGATCATCAGTTCCGCCACCAGCCAGGGCTTGATGGTTTCCTTGTAAAGCCAATGGTACGAGCCCAGGGCAGAGACGGAGCGCAGTAGTGTGGCCCATTGGTAATAGTCTACAGAGCCACCCGGGGTTTCCCCCGGCGGCAGAAGGATGTGGTATTTCACATCCAAGATCCGAGCTGTGTTATCGCCTCGCTCGATAAAAGACCCCACATTGATAAAGAAATAGGCATCATCGCGGAGCATGGTGCCCCGTAGCGCCCCCCGAAACAGGGTTGCCCGGGTCTTGACCCAATCCAGGAAGTTCAACACCGTATCCCGGTTCAGGGAATGGCGCCAATGGCGGTCGAAATCCAGCCAGGAATCGTTGATGCATTCCCAAATTTCGCTGGTCAATGCGGTGCGGACGGCCCGGGCGTTGGTCCGCGCGGTCAGCAGGCAGGAATGAATGGACGAGGGGTTTTCCTCATCCAGCGCGATGAAGGAAAGAATATTCTCGAGATTCGCCGTGCCATGTTTTTTGATCAGTTCATCGCGGGCGGCGGCGGCGACAGCGAAGGATTCCCACTCGTTGCGGGTCCCGCCCGAGCTCCAATCCGGCATCTGGTCCACCCGATAACCGACCTCCAGAATGCGGGCGAGATTTTCGGCCCGTTCCACATAGCGGCCCATCCAGTAGAGGTTCGCGGCGGCACGGCTAAGCATTGCGGGCAGCCTCCCCTGGGTTCAGGTCATTGTTAAGGACCCAGGTATCCTTGGTGCCTCCCCCTTGCGATGAATTCACTACCAGGGAGCCGCGTTTCATGGCCACGCGGGTCAACCCGCCAGGTGTTAACCGTACCCCGTCTGATCCCATCAGCACGAAGGGCCGCAGGTCCACATGCCGAGGCGCATAGCCTTCCGCCACAAAGGTGGGGCAGGTGGATAGGGAAAGCGTCGGTTGGGCAATGAACTCTTCCGGATGCGCCCGTACCCGCAAGGCATATTCGGCCCGTTCCTCTTCAGTCGCTTTGGGGCCCACCAACATGCCATAGCCACCGGATCCGGCGACTTCCTTCACGACCAGTTTATCCAGATTGTCGAGCACGTATTTGCAGTCGTCCTCGCGGGCACACCAGTAGGTCTCGACATTCTTCAGGATCGGTTTTTCCCCCAGGTAAAAATCAATCATATCGGGGACATACATATAAATCGCCTTGTCATCGGCGATGCCGCCGCCCACCGCATTGGCCAAGGAGACGCCGCCAGACCGGTAGGCGTTCATCAACCCCGGCACGCCGAGCGCACTATCGGGCCGGAAAGTCAGGGGGTCGAGGAAGGCATCGTCGATGCGGCGGTAGATCACATCCACCCGCTGTGGGCCATGGGTCGTGCGCATGAAAACCTTGCTATCCTTTACGAACAGGTCTTGGCCTTCGACCAACTCCACGCCCATCTTGTCGGCCAGGAAGCTATGTTCATAAAAGGCCGAGTTATAAAGCCCGGGCGAGAGCACGACGACAGTCGGTTCGCCCTCACAGGCGGATGGGGCGACAGAGGTCAGGGTTTGGTGCAGGGCTTCCGGGTAGTGCTCTACCGGCGCCACGCGATGGCTATTGAACAGATCCGGAAACAGCCGCATCATCACTTCCCGGTTCTGCAGCATGTAGGAGACGCCAGAGGGGGTTCGGGCATTGTCTTCCAACACATAGAACTCTTCGGGGCCTGTGCGGACCAGGTCGATACCGGCGATATGGGTGTAAACCCCGCCAGGGACCGAGACGCCACGCATTTCCGGCAGATAGGCCTTGTTGAGAAGCACAAGATGCTCCGGCACCCGCCCGGCGCGGATGATGTCGCCATTATGGTAGACGTCATTCAGGAACAGGTTGAGCGCCTTGACCCGCTGTTCCAGCCCACGGGCCAGGAATTCCCATTCGTTGGCCAAAATGATACGGGGCACAATATCGAAGGGGATCAGGCGTTCCGGGTCGCCGCCCTCGCCATAAACCGCAAAGGTGATCCCAATGCGGCGGAACAAGGTTTCGGCCTCTGCCTGACGGATTTTGAGCAGATTGCGGGGCGCATTCACCATCCAGTCCGCCAACTGGCCCATACCGTCGCGGGGTTTGCCCTCGCCGCCGATCATTTCATCGAAAAAATGTATGAATTCCTCTGCTTGGTCCGCCATCTGTCTTCCCAGGAAAGGTCACTTATTGGGGGCGCGGGGCGCCGTTTGATTACAATATAAACATAGATACATTACCTGCGTAAATCCTAAGCATGTCTGCGGGCGTATGGGAGAAAAATTTACAGAAATTCTAAAAAACTTGAACCTAGGGGCTTCCCATTCCCCAAACAGGGGCGCCGCGAGGCTATGTTCTTACGATTATCTCATAGTACTTAAAATTCCTATCCTATGGACGTTCTTGCGGGAGGGGAAGGCCAGGAAGCTGTGCGTTTCCGTGCCGCCAAGAGTGCGGGAAGCACTTTGAATCGCTGTCTTTAGCCCGATATCAGGAAGGTACGGGGGGGCAACATTATCCCGGCACAACAATGACGGGCCATTTGTGTCCGCGCACAAAGGAGAAATATATGAGGTTTTCAGAGGCAATTTATTGCCCTTGAATGGCCGTTTCGGCAATCTTGTTGTCCGTTTTTCCCGCGTTCCGCCGAAACCGGATCGAAAGTTTACTGCAGGTGCAAAGTTTCTTTAGAAAAGCAACGGACTATGGGGTGATGACGCTCTCAACACCGGCGTTTTTCTTGCTGCAATGGCGAATGCGAGGGAACACCCTTTTTTCACAATTCCCTATAGTTAGATCGGGAATTCTTATATGGGGCGCTAGAATCGCATTAGTTTGTCGCTATCTCGGCGCTGAGAAGCGATCACGCTGACCGCTAAGTATGTGATTCAAAAAAAAACCGGGCCATAAATGGCCCGGCAAGTTTAACAGGGAGGCTTCACGTCTGGGAGACGTGGGAACCCGAAGGTCCCCTAACATCCGAGCATTGCACCCGGACAACGGATGTTGCAATGCAACATCACGATCTGAAGGTAGAACGGGAGGCGGGGGGTTTCCAGAGCAAAACGAACAAAGCACGTATGCGCTGGGCGCATGGCTAAGGCTAAACCCATGTGTTTACGTCAATTCCTAATGATTTTAATGTTTAATTTCTTCGCTTTTGCAACAAGTTGCGCACCGCGAAAGCAGGACTTACAGAAGAAAACCGGGTCACGAGGACCCGGTAAGTTTGACAGGGAGGCTTCGACACTAGGATATGTTGCCGCCGCTGGGCCGCGATGGGCATCCCTCTAACAGCCAAATCAGGCACAGAGGTGGGCAGCAACTATCCTCTCCAGGATACGACTCCTCAGTTTATAATCAATAAAAATCGATATTCTTGGCTTATTAGCGTTCTTTGCTGATCTTGCTAATCAGATAGTCGCGGAATACCGCAATCCGCATGGAATTGCGCTGCTCTTCCGGATACACGAAATACACATCGAGGGTGGGGCCCTTCAATTCCGGCAAAACCTGCACCAAATTGCCCGCTTCGTGGCTGAGATAATCGGGCATGAAACCGATGCCAATGCCATTCTGAACGGCTTTATAGATACCATAGATATTATTGACCTTCAGGCAGGGCCGCCGCTCCTGGCCGGGTCGGGTGCCGACCTCCAACAGCCAGTTCAAATTGGCTACTGGCGGTTTTTCATCGGTGCCATAGACAATCAGTTGATGATCATCCAGGTCTTCGATTCGCCGGGGCATGCCAAACTTTTTAAGATAATCCGGGGACGCATAGGTATGGAAGGTCATGGTCATCAGATGCCGACGGATCAAATCCGGCTGTTTGGGCGGCACCAGCTTGATCGCCACATCCGCTTCCCGCATCCCAAGGTCCAAATCCGAATCGGTCAAGATGATGCTGGCGTCGATATCGGGGTAGAGCTCCACGAATTCCTTCATGCGGGGGGTCAGCCAGATGGAGCCGAACCCGATGGTGGTGGTGATTTTCAAGGGGCCGCCCGGGCGCTCCTTGCTTTCATTGAGCTGCGCCTCGACCATCGCCAGTTTGGAGAACACGTCGCGCACCGTGCGATACAAAAGATCCCCCTGCTCGGTCAGGATCAAGCCACGTGCATGGCGATGGAATAAGGCGCAGTTTAAACTGCGTTCCAGATTGCTGATCTGCCGACTGACGGCGGATTGGCTCAGGTTCAGGTCTTCACCAGCATGGGTGAAGCTTCCCGCATCCGCGACCGCATAGAAAATTCTGAGCTTATCCCAATCCATCGGTCTCAGCCGCCTTCCTGCTCCGCCAGAAACTTTTCAGCTTCCAGCGCGGCCATGCAGCCTGTACCGGCGGCGGTTACCGCCTGCTGATAAATTTTGTCCTGCACGTCGCCCGCGGCATAGACTCCCGGGATATTGGTGGCGGTACTGTCTGGCGCCGTAAGGATATAATTCTCTGTATCCATCTCGACCTGGCCCTTGAACATTTCCGTGTTCGGGGTATGCCCGATGGCGATGAACACGCCATCTACGGTCAGGTCAGACAGCGCGTCGGTTTTCACATCGCGGACCCGCACGCCGGTCACTCCCGGTGGCATGCCGCCGCCGAGAATTTCCTCCACCACGCTGTCCCATACCATTTCCACCTTGTCGTTCTTGAACAGGCGGTCTTGCAGGATTTTTTCCGCCCGCAATTCGTCGCGCCGGTGGATCACATAAACCTTGGAGGCAAAATTGGTGAGAAACAGGGCTTCTTCCACGGCGGTATTGCCGCCGCCGACCACCGCCACAGGCTTGCCCCGGTAGAAAAAGCCGTCACAGGTCGCACAGGCGGATACGCCGGCGCCCAAAAGGCTCTCCTCGCTCTCCAACCCCAGCCAACGGGCCGAGGCACCGGTGCAGATGATCACGCTATCGCCCGTGTACACCGTTCCCGTATCTCCCATCGCTTTAAAAGGGCGGGTGGAAAGGTCTGCCGATACAATCGTGTCCTCGATCAGGGAGACCCCCACATGCTTCGCCTGGCCTTCCATCTGCTCCATCAGCCAGGGGCCCTGAATGGGGTCGGCGAATCCCGGATAATTTTCCACATCGGTGGTGATGGTCAATTGGCCGCCCGGTTGCAGCCCGCGCACCAGAACCGGCGAAAGATTGGCGCGTGCCGCATAGATCGCCGCCGTATATCCCGCCGGGCCGGAACCCAGGATCATAACTTTCGTGTGAACGGTCTCACCCATAACTTATGTGTTTCCTATTATTCAATAATCTTTAGGTTTCTGGCGCGGCGATATCTCTGTTCAGGAAAATACGCGGGGCGTCAGTCCAACGCAAGCTACAGCGGAACTGCAAGTCTGATGCAATCAATTTGCAAACCTCTGCGCTGAAATTTAATTTCATTTTCATGAAATTTCCTTGCGCTGCAAATGCACACGTGTAATATCCTTTCACAAAATCCATAGTCTTTAGCAATTTGCACCATGCGGGAGTGTCCATGCAGCGGGTGAAACTTGACGAGATAGATCGAAATATTCTCGCCGATCTGCAAAAAGATGGCCGGATGACCAATGTGGAGTTGGCGCGACGGGCGGGCATTTCGGCCCCCCCATGCCTGCGGCGGCTGCGCGCGCTGGAAGAGTCCGGGGTTATCCGGGGGTACCATGCTGATATTGCGCCGCAAGCGCTGGGTTTCAATGTCACCGTCTTCGCCCAAGTGGGGCTGGCCAGCCAAGCCGAACCGGATTTAAAGGCATTTGAGGAGATGGTGGCCAGTTGGCCGCAGGTGCGTGAATGCCATATGTTGGTGGGAGAAACGGATTTTCTTTTGAAGATCGTCGACCGGGACTGGGATTCCTACCAGCAGTTCCTAACCACCAAGCTCACCGCCGCGCCCAATGTTACCAGCGTGAAATCCGCCTTGGCCATCCGGTCGGCGAAACAGGACCCCGGCGTACCCATCGATACCCCGGAATGAATCAGCGCCCGGTCTATTAAACCGGGCGCTTGTCATCTGCCAAAGGTTTAGCTGCATTCAGACGTACTGTACCTGAATGATTTCGTAGCTTTTCCGTCCCCCGGGGGCGGCAACTTCAAAGGAATCGCCCAAGTTTTTGCCGATCATCGCCCGGGCAATGGGGGAGGTGACAGATAGGCGCCCGGCGGAGATATCCGCTTCATGGGTGCCCACAAGCTGATAGGTGCTTTCCTCGTCCGTCTCCTCGTCCGCCAGGGTCACGGTGGCGCCAAAACGTACCGTATCGCCGGAAAGCGTGCTGGGATCGATGACCTCGGCGCGGCTGACGATATCTTCCAGATCCGCGATCCGGCCTTCAATAAAGCTCTGGCGTTCGCGGGCCGCGTGATATTCCGCATTTTCGGAAAGATCGCCATGTTCCCGCGCTTCGGCAATGGCCTTGATCACGGCTGGCCGCTCGACATGTTTCAGGTTGGACAATTCGGATGCAAGCGCTTCGAGACCGCCGCGCGTCATGGGAATCTTGTCCATCATTTTACCCTTTCAAAAAAACAAAAAACCCCTCCCCAGAGAAGGGACCTCCGGGCGAGTGGCTAAAATCCGGTGAAATAAACGGCTGACACTATGCTGCCGGCGCGTTTTCAGACCCAAAATAGTCTTGTAGCGCGCAAACATCAAGTGCTCCCGTGCGCACAGACTCGAGTGCCGCCACGGCGGCCGCGGCGCCGGTCAGCGTGGTATAATGCGGCACACCCAGCAGCAAGGCGGAACGCCGAATGTCAAAGCTGTCGGCGATGGACTGGGCCCCTTCGGTGGTGTTGATCACCAATTGTACCTGTTTGCTTTTGATGGCATCCACGCAATGGGGGCGCCCTTCAAGCACTTTGTTAATCATTTCGACGGTCAAACCCTCGGCGGACAGGAAATCCGCCGTGCCGCTGGTGGCCATGAGTTTGAAGCCCAAGGTGGCGAGCCGACGGGCGAGATCAATCAAACTGTCGCGCTTGTCCCGTTCCCGCACCGAGATGAACACCGTGCCGCCCTCGGGCAGCAGTTGTCCGGCGCCCAACTGGGATTTGGCGAAGGCGCGGCCAAAATCCGTATCCACGCCCATCACCTCGCCGGTGGATTTCATCTCCGGGCCCAAGAGGATATCCACGCCCTGGAACCGGGCGAAGGGGAACACCGCTTCTTTTACCGCGGTATGGGTAAACGGGCGGTCTTCATCCAGGTTGAAGGCGGCCAGGGGCTCGCCGCTCATCACCCGCGCGGCGATTTTCGCCACGGGGATGCCGGTCGCCTTGGCGACGAAAGGCACGGTGCGGCTGGCGCGGGGGTTCACTTCCAAAATGAACACCTCGCCGTCTTTCACCGCGAACTGCACGTTCATCAGGCCGACCACTTTCAATCCTTGTGCCAACAGGCGCGTTTGCCGCTTCAGTTCCGACAAGGTTTCGGTGCTCAGGCTGTAAGGCGGCAGGGAGCAAGCGGAATCACCGGAATGAATCCCGGCTTCTTCAATATGTTGCATGATGCCCGCCACGAAAATATCCGTGCCGTCGGAAATCGCATCCACATCCACTTCGATGGCATCTTGCAGGAAGGAATCCAACAAAACCGGGCTGCTGCCAGAGACCTGGACCGCAGTATCCATATAGCGCAGCAGGCCCTCTTCATCATGGACGATTTCCATGGCGCGCCCACCCAACACATAGGAGGGGCGGATCACCACCGGATAACCGATGCCCGTTGCAACGGTAACCGCTTCCTCAACGGATCGGGCAATGCCGTTGGACGGTTGGCGCAGCTTCAAATCCTGTAACAGCACCTGGAACCGCTCCCGGTCTTCGGCCAGATCGATGGCATCGGGGGAGGTGCCCAGAATAGGGATATCCGCCGTTTCCAGGGATTGGGCCAGCTTCAGCGGGGTTTGACCGCCGAATTGCACGATAACGCCCTTTACGGTGCCGCGGGTCTGTTCGACCCGGATCAACTCAATCACGTCTTCGTCGGTCAGCGGCTCGAAATACAACCGATCGGAAGTATCGTAATCGGTCGATACGGTCTCCGGATT
>JBMYUJ010000009.1:0-23991 GCA_049605255.1 Magnetospiraceae bacterium | reverse complement strand
TGGTGTCTGGCCACCAAACTGCACAATCACACCTTTCGGTTTTTCGATGTCGGCTATAGCTAATACATCCTCCAGTGTCACTGGCTCGAAGAACAAACGATCCGAGGTATCGTAGTCAGTTGAAACAGTCTCTGGGTTACAGTTGACCATGATGGTCTCATAACCGTCTTCACGCATAGCAAACGCGGCATGGACACAGCAATAATCGAACTCAATTCCCTGGCCGATTCGGTTCGGGCCGCCGCCCAGAATGATGATCTTTTCCCGATCGGAGGGCTCCGATTCGCACTCAGCCGGTCGAATACCATTGCCCTCATAGGTCGAATACATATAGGGCGTCGCGGAGGCGAATTCGGCGGCACAGGTATCCACCCGCTTATAAACCGGGTGGATGTTCAGCACCTGGCGGCGATAGGCGACGGTGCGGGCATCCTTGCCGGTGAGTTCCACCAACCGGGCATCGGAAAAGCCCATTTTCTTGTAACGCATCAGCGTGGGGGCATCGGTGGGCAGGCCATTTCCCCGCAATTCCCCTTCGGCTTTGACGATGTCTTCGATCTGACGCAAGAACCAGGGGTCGTAATGGCAGGCGGAACCGATCTCCTCCAGGCTCATGCCATACCGGAAGGCCTGGGCAATGACCATCAACCGGTCGGGCCGGGGGGTCGCCAGCGCGGCGCGGATGGCGTCCTTGTTGCGCCCTTCATCCGCATGCTCGATGTCGACTTCATTGAGGCCGGTGAGGCCGGTTTCCATGGACCGCAGCCCCTTTTGCAGGGATTCGGCAAAGGACCGGCCAATGGCCATGGCCTCGCCCACGGATTTCATGGAGGTGGTGAGGATGGGTTCCGTCCCCGGGAACTTTTCGAAGGTAAAGCGAGGAATTTTGGTGACCACATAGTCAATGGTCGGCTCGAAGGAAGCAGGGGTCACGCCACCGGTGATGTCGTTGTCCAACTCATCCAAGGTATAGCCGACGGCCAGCTTGGCGGCGATTTTCGCGATGGGAAAGCCGGTCGCCTTGGAGGCGAGAGCGGAAGAACGGCTGACCCGGGGGTTCATCTCGATCACCACCATGCGGCCCGTTTCCGGGTTGATGGCGAATTGCACGTTGGACCCACCCGTATCGACGCCAATCTCCCGCAATACGGCAATCGAGGCGTCCCGCATGATCTGATATTCCTTGTCCGTCAGGGTCAAGGCCGGGGCGACGGTCACCGAATCGCCCGTATGTACCCCCATGGGGTCCACATTCTCGATGGAACACACAATGATGCAGTTATCCTTATAGTCCCGCACCACCTCCATCTCGAACTCTTTCCAGCCGAGGACGGATTCTTCAATCAGCACTTCATGGGTCGGAGAGGCCGCGAGGCCGCCGGTCACGATGGCGTCAAATTCCTCCGTATTATAGGCAATGCCGCCGCCGGTACCGGCCAGGGTAAAGCTGGGCCGGATGATTGCGGGCAGGCCGATTTGATCCAGGCAATCCCGCGCCTCGGCGATGGTATGCACCACGTGGCTGCGCGGGCTTTCCAGCCCGATGCTATCCATGGCATCGCGGAATTTCTGACGATCTTCCGCCTTGGCGATCACATCCTTGTCGGCGCCAATCATCTCGACGCCATATTTTTCGAGGATTCCCGCGTCGGCCAATGCGATGGCGGCGTTCAGGCCGGTCTGCCCGCCCATGGTCGGGAGCAGCGCACTGGGGCGCTCCTTGGCGATCACCCGTTCCAAAAGCGCGACATTGATCGGCTCGATATAGGTGGCATGGGCGAGTTCCGGGTCGGTCATGATGGTGGCCGGGTTGGAATTTACCAAGATAACCCGGTACCCTTCTTGACGCAGCGCCTTACAGGCTTGCGCGCCGGAATAGTCGAATTCGCAGGCTTGTCCGATGACAATGGGGCCGGCGCCAATAATGAGAATGGAATCGATGTCGTCGCGTTTTGGCATGGTGCGTCGGGCCCCGCTGAACGGATTTTCAAAATCCTGTTTTCCGTTGGGAGATCGGCGTGGAATCTCACCCCGCCGGGCGGAGGTTTAACACGATCTACGTGCTTGGCGAAGCGTCTTTTCGCACCCTGTCGGTTTGAGTTACAAGGGTCGCTTTTTGCCACACAAAAGCGGTTCCCGCTGAACCTCGGAAACCACCTGAATTATCGTGTGAAAGATCAATGTTAGCGCCGCGGAAGAGCGGCTGGCGAAAAGGCTTCCTTAGAAGCCTTCCCGTTGCAGGCGCTTGCGTTCCAGCTTCCGCGTGCGGCGAACAGCCTCGGCCTTTTCACGGGCCCGGCGCTCAGACGGCTTTTCATAGGCGCGGCGCAGCTTCATTTCACGGAAAACGCCTTCGCGCTGCATCTTCTTCTTCAGCGCTTTCAGGGCTTGATCAATATTATTATCGCGGACGACGACGTGCACGGTAAATCAACGCTCCTTCCAAAGTCGGTAAAAAAGATACCGCCAGGGTTTAAACACACAAAAAACGGTCGCTGCGGGCCCATTAGCCTGCGCGAGGCCCTTTATGTAGCACAGCCACTTCGCCATGTGAAGGATATTAGCGATGGATTATTCAATTGCCGCAGCAGCGAATGCGCTTTGCCAGAATTCGGGCTATTCCCTATAGTCGCAACCGACCCTGCCTCCAAACCATCAGGATTAGCATGGCATGATCGAGGTTCAAAACCTAAGTAAGAGTTTCCAGGGCTTTCAGGCCTTGGATAAGGTATCGTTCTGTGCGCCCGATGGCCAGGTGACGGGCCTGATCGGCCCCAACGGGGCGGGTAAAACCACGTCGTTGCGGATTATTTATACGGTGATGAACCCGGATTCGGGGGCGGCCTTGGTCGACGGGTATAATTCGGTTGAGGACCGGGTCGAGGTGCAGCGTCGCCTGGGCGTGTTGGCCGATAACCGGGGCTTGTATCCCCGCCTCACCGCCCGGGAGCATGTGCGCTACTTCGCCCGGCTGCAGGGCATGCGCGGCAAGGAATTGGAAGCCAGTATCGACCGCATGATCAAGGCGCTGGGCATGGAAGATATCGCCGACCGCCGCGCCAAGGGGTTCTCCAAGGGGCAAACCATGAAGGTTTCGCTCGCTCGGGCGCTGGCGCACCGGCCCCAGAATATCCTGCTGGATGAACCCACCAACGGGTTGGATATCGCCAGCGCCCGGGCCGTTCGGCAGTTGATCCGGGATCTGCGCAACGAGGGTAAGGCGGTGCTGTTTTCCAGCCATATCATGCAAGAGGTTACCGCGATCTGTGACCGGCTGGTGGTGTTATCCAGGGGGCGGGTGATCGCGGAGGGGACGCAGCAGGAGTTGCGGGAGATGACCGGCCAGCAGGATCTGGAAGAAGCCTTTATTCATATTGTCGGACGAGAAGCGGAAGAGACCTTCTTTAGCGCGGAGGCGCTAAACAATGTGGCGTAGCATCTTCATCGTTTTCGGCAAGGAGATGTTGGATAACAGCCGGGATCGGCGCACCTTGATGATGGCGATGATCTATCCGCTGTTGGGGCCGTGCCTGTTGGGGGCGATGATCCTGTTCATTTCCGGTACCGTGCAAATTCAATCCGCCGGCGTGACCACTTGGCGGGTATCGGGCCTGGCGCATGCGCCGACATCCCTGGTGCAATATCTGGAAGACGAAAAAGACATAAAACTTCAAGAGATTACCGGAGACCCAAATGAGCTGGTTCGGACCGGCAGGTTTGATGCCATCATTTTGTTTCCGGATCAATTTGCCACCAAACTCGAGTCTCAAGAGAGTATTCGGATCGATATCGTGATCGATAACTCGCGCTTGGCGGGTTTGATGGCCTTTGGCCGCGCCACCGCGACTCTGCGGGCCTACGGCAAAGAGGTGGCGGATGAGCGGATGCGTGCCCTGGGTGTCGATCCCAGTTTGCCCTATCCCATTTCCACCGCCCCCATTAACGTGGCCGCGCAGGAAAACAAACTGGTGGATTTCTTTCTCTACATGGTGCCGCCCTTTATCATCTTCACTATTTTCATGGGCGGCTTCTATCTGGCGGTGGACACCACATCCGGGGAGCGGGAGCGCGGCTCCATGGAAACGCTGATGATCAATCCCGTGCCCCGCTGGGGCCTGATGGCGGGGAAGTATCTCGCAACGCTGGTCTATACGTTGGCGGCGGTGGGGGTGCAGCTCTGCGCCTTCGAATTAATCTTCACCTTAATCAGCCTGCGGGGCGGGGAATTCCAGCGCACCTTGGGTTTGTCGGCCATGGCGGGGCTGTTTTTCACTGCCGCGCCCTTGGCTGCCCTGGCGGTGGCCTTGCAGGTAATCATCGCCTCAATAACCCGCACTTATAAGGAGGCGCAAACCTGGCTGGGCCTATTGCCGCTGATCCCGGCGGCGCCGGCCCTGGTGCTGATCTTCCTCACCACCGTCATTCATCCGTGGATGATGGGCATTCCGGTCTACGCGCAAACCCTGCTTTTTGGGCAGTTGGTGCGCGGCGAGCAGACCCAATTGAGTGATTTTTTCCTGGCCTCGGCGACAACCACAGCCGTTGCCTTGATCCTGGTCAGCGTGGCCGCCCGGCTGTACCGCCGCGAAGCCATCGTATTTACCCAATGACCCTCGGGAGGACGCCGTGGCTATTCTGAAAATTGCCCGCATGGGGCATCCGGTGCTCGCCCGCCCCGCCGACCCGGTAGACGATCCCACGGTTCCGGAAATCCAAAAGCTAATCGCCGATATGATCGACACTATGAAAGATGCCAGTGGTGCCGGACTTGCCGCACCGCAAGTGCATGTGCCACTGCAATTGGTGATCTTTCATGTGCCGCCCGCCGAGGAGATGCCAGAGCGCTATCGGGCCGCCGGTTTGGCGGAGGATGACCCCACCGTGGGCATGACGGTCTTGATAAATCCGGTGATCGAGCCCTTGACGGAGGAAACCGCCGTGGCTTTCGAAGGATGCCTGTCCTTACCGGGGTTTAGTGGCGCGGTGCCCCGGTATACCCATATCCGCTACCGGGGGCTTGGGCCCGATGGCGCTGCCATAGATCGGGAAGCCAGGGGCTTTCATGCCCGGGTGGTGCAGCATGAATGCGACCATCTGCAGGGCATCCTGTATCCGCAAAGGATGCCGGATCTTGGTTTGTTTGGCTTTACCGAGGAGTTGGCGAAGCGGGCGGCGGGTTAAGCGCCAACGGGCTACCCGCCGGTGACGTTCATATGCCGGGAGAGGGCGGGGCCATCATAGGTTTCGTCAATCACGAATTCATGGCCTTTGGGCTTTTGGCCAATGGCTCGGTCGATGGCGGCGAAAAGCGGCGCGTTGCTCTCGCTCTGCCGCACCGCCGCGCGCAGGTCCACATGGTCCTCCTGGCCCAGGCACATGTACAGTCGGCCGGTACAGGTGAGCCGCACCCGGTTGCACGTATCGCAGAAATGTTCGGTCATCGGCGTGATGAAGCCGATCCGGCCCCCGGTTTCCGCGATTCTTTGATACCGGGCCGGGCCGCCGGAGGTATAGGAATCGTGCGAGAAGGTCCAGCGGTCCATCAAGTCGGCGCGCAAGCGGTCCAGGGGCAGGTAATTGGTGACCCGTTCGCCACCGATATCACCCAAAGGCATGGTTTCGATGAGAGTGAGATCAAAACCTTCCGACCCGCACCAGGAAATAAGCGCATCAATTTCCTTTTCGATGATGCCCCCCAGGGCGACCGTATTGATTTTGACCTTCAGGCCCGCTTCCTTGGCGGCGGCAACCCCTTCGAGGACCTTTTCCAGGCTGCCGATACGGGTGATGGCGCGGAAGGTCTCCGCATTCAGACTGTCGAGGGAGATATTCACCCGCCGAACGCCAAACCTATATAAATCCTTGGCATATTTGGCGAGTTGACTGCCGTTGGTGGTGAGGGTCAATTCCTCCAGCCCACCGCCATTGAGGTGGCGCGACAGCCGTTCGAACAATTCCATGATGCCGCGCCGGGTGAGGGGCTCCCCGCCGGTCAGGCGCAACTTGCGGACGCCCCGATCGATAAAGGCGCTGCACACGCGGTCTAACTCTTCGAAGGTAAGGAGTTCCGGGCGGGGTAAGAACGTCATCTCCTCCGCCATGCAATAATGGCAGCGAAAATCACACCGATCTGTCACCGATACCCGCAAATAGGTGATCGTACGCCCAAACGGATCTTGCATGCCGCTCCCTCAATCTTCTTTTCTTCTTATATTATGGGAGGGTGGGCTGAAAATTCATCCCCAACTTTTGTCCACCATTGGGCCAAGGCAACTGGCGAGGCGGGAATCAACGGTGCAAGGCCCCCGGTAAAGGCCTCCCAATCCTCTGCCGCAGAACGTGGCACCGCCGCCAAAAGGGGGATGCCGGCGAGAATGATCTCCGATAATTCCGTATGCAGACCGCGCCCTTTGCGCTCATGCACGCCGAATTTTTCAACAATGATCAGGTCGGCGCCATTCTGTAGCGCCCGGCGGAGTGTGCCGGAGGCCTCGGCCAACACCTGGGTATCCAAGGTGCAGACCCGGTTTTGAAGCTGTTCGCGGGTATAGCGAGACAAGGGTAAACGGATGCCATCGGCCAGATCGATAATATCGATGCCCCGCTTGGTTCCATCGTCGAATTGCAGCACTTCTTGCACCAGACCCGCGACGCGAACCCCCTGTGCGGCCAGGCTTTCGGCGAACCGACGCATCACTTCCGGGCCGTCGCCCCGCGGATCGCATAAAACACCTGCCGCCCGTAGCTGAGGTTGCCCCGTTGACATGGATTCTACGCCGTCATTCTGTTATAGCCGATGACGCCAACCTATCTTGTTTGATGCCGTTTGGGGAACCCATCTGTGTCTTATCCCGTCGACTTGAAAATTGCCGAACTCTTGTGCTCGCGCCTGTGCCACGATCTGGTAAGCCCCCTTGGAGCGGTGAATGCGGGGTTGGAAGCCATGGAAGAGGATTCCGGCATCGATCCCCAAGAAGCCCGCATGCTGGCGGCGCGGGAAGCGGCGGTGTTGACGGAACGCCTGACCCTTTACCGTTTCGCGTTTGGGTTGGGTGGTGATGGGGCGGTGCCTCTCCCCAATACAGAGGTGCATGCCCATTGTTTGGCTATCGCGAAGGGGAAGAAGGCGGAGTTGGCGTGGCGCGCCGAGTATCCCAGCCAATGGCGGCGTGATGCGGCGCGCCTATTGGTCAACATGGTGATCCTATCTGTGGAGGCCCTGCCGCGCGGCGGGTTGATCACCGTGGATTCCGCTGCCTTGGATGGGGGGCTCGGATTGGCGGTTTCCGCCGATGGGCCGCGGGCCGGATTCCGCAACGCCATGCGGTTGGCTTTGTCGCCAGATTTGCCCGTCGATCTCGTGGATGCCCGCAATGTGCAAGCTTATTTCACGTCCCTCTGCGCGGATCGATTGGGCGCCGCCTTGGAATTCTCGGAGGACGAGGGGCAAACCGTTGCGCTTGCTTGCATGATCCCCTAGGCATTCGCCCCCAGGGCGTTAGAATAATTCCATCAGTTTTAGGTGGGTCCTGACGATCCACGGGGAGCCTCGCGACTGTCTCCGTCAAGCCTTTGGAAAAAAAGCGGGCGGACGGCGCGGGCAACAGGGCGGAGATGCTCATATGGACGACCTTCTCGTCGAATTTCTCACTGAGACAAGTGAAAGCCTGGCCACGATTGATGTGGAACTCGTAAAATTCGAGCAAAACCCCAATGACCAAGCCATTTTGGGCAATATTTTCCGACTGGTGCATACCATCAAAGGCACCTGCGGGTTCCTGGGCCTGCCCCGCTTGGAAAAGGTCGCCCATGCGGGTGAAAACGTGTTGGGTAAATTCCGCGATGGCGCCATCGAGGTCACCCCCGAGGCGGTGACCCTGATTCTGGAATGTATCGACCGCATCAAGGACCTGCTCGGGGTGCTTGAAGAAACCGAGGCGGAACCGGAAGGGGACGACCAGGATATCATCGACCGACTGAACGCCATGGCCGAGGGCAAGAGCGCCCCCGCGGCCGCACCTGTCTCGGCGGCGGCTCCCGCACCCGAACCGGCGGCGCCTTCAGGTGGCCCCGTGGTGGATGATCGCGGCTTCCCGGTGGCGGCGGAATTGCTGGCCGAGGTGGAGGCCGCGACCAATGCGGGGGCTTCAGCCGCGTCCGATGACGATATTGCCGCGCAAATGGCGGCGGAAATGGAGGCAGAGGCGGCGGCATCTGCGCCCGAACCCGCGCCGGCGCCCGAACCCGCGCCTGCTCCAGCGCCTGCTCCGGCCCCGGCGCAAGAGGCGAAGCCGCCCGCAGTCGCTCAGAAAAAAGAAGCCGCCCCCGCGAAGAGTGGCGAGGCCAAGGAACATTCGGTCGCCAACCAAACCATTCGGGTCAACGTGGATTTGCTGGAAAACCTGATGACCTTGGTTTCCGAGTTGGTGCTGACCCGCAACCAGCTTTTGCAGATTGTGCGCGGCCAGGAAAACAACCAGTTCACGGTGCCCCTGCAGCGGCTGAGCCATATCACGTCTGACTTGCAAGAAGGGGTGATGAAAACCCGCATGCAGCCCATCGGCAATGCCTGGGCGAAACTGCCGCGGATCGTGCGCGATCTGGCCGTGGAAACCGGCAAGAAGATCGACCTGCAAATGCTGGGTGCGGAAACCGAATTGGACCGGCAAGTGCTGGAACTGATCAAGGACCCGCTCACCCATATGGTGCGCAATTCCGCCGACCACGGGTTGGAATCCATTGACGGTCGCCGCGAGGCGGGCAAGCCGGATACCGGTGTGATCCAACTCAATGCCTATCATGAAGGCGGGCATATCATCATCGAGATCAATGATGATGGCAAAGGCCTGGATCTGGACCGGATCAAAGACAAGATCCTCAATAACGGGTTGGCCACCGACGCCGAGTTGGAGGCCATGAACCCGCAGCAGATCTACCAGCATATTTTCAAGGCTGGGTTCTCCACCGCGCAGAAGGTGACGAGTGTGTCCGGTCGCGGCGTGGGCATGGATGTGGTCCGCACCAATATCGAAAAGATCGGCGGCACCATCGAGTTGAACTCCACGCCGGGCAAGGGGACCTATTTCACCATCAAGATCCCGCTTACCCTAGCAATTGTCTCCGCCCTTATTGTGGAATGCTCCAATGAACGCTTCGCCATCCCGCAGATCAGCGTGGTGGAATTGGTGCGCGCGTCGAGCAACAATTCAGAACATATGGTCGAGACGATCAACGATGCGGCGGTGCTGCGCTTGCGCAACCGGTTGCTGCCCCTTGTGTCTCTTCATGATTTGCTGAATCTGGATGGCGCACCGAAAAACCACTTGGAAGAGGAAACCTTTATCGTCGTCACCCAGGTGGGGACCTATACCTTTGGCATTATCGTCGACCGGGTCTTTGATACGGAGGAAATCGTCGTCAAACCTGTGGCGCCGATCCTGCGCAATATTTCGGTGTACTCCGGCAATACGATCCTGGGCGATGGCAGCGTGATCATGATCCTCGATCCCAACGGCATCGCGTCGGCCAGCGGTGAGGTGGCTATGGGTTCCGACCTGGCCGAAGCCGAAGCCGAAGCCGGCGCCGGTCCTGCCAACGAAGACCTGACCAGCATGCTGATTTTCCGCGCCGGAGGGCGGGAACTCAAGGCCGTGCCGCTTGCCTTGGTCGCGCGGCTGGAGGAGATTGAATTGGATGCGGTGGAGCATTCCACCGGGAATCCGGTGGTGCAATACCGCGGTCAACTCATGCCGCTGGTCACCATCAATCCGAACCATGAATGGGCGATGGAAGGCCGCCAGCCGATTCTGGTGTTCACCGATCGAGAGCATTCCATGGGCCTTGTCGTGGATGAGATCGTCGACATCGTCGAAGACCATCTGAAGGTGGAATTGGGGAGCGACGATCCGGGTATGGTGGGCAGTGCTATCGTTCAAGGCAAGGCCACGGATATCATCGACGCAGGATATTACCTGACCGCCGCCTTCTCCGATTGGTTCATTTCCCAGGAAAATGAGGCTTTTGGCGAAAAGGCGCATGATCTGCGGGTGCTGCTGGTGGATGACAGCCCGTTTTTCCGCAACCTGCTGACACCAACCCTGTCCGCCCAGGGCTACCAGGTGTTTGCCGTTGAAAACGGTGAGGATGCGCTGAAACTGCGGGAAAAAGGCCAAATCTTCGATATGATCATCAGCGACATTGAAATGCCTGGCATGTCGGGGTTCGACTTTGCCTCGCAAGTGCGTGGCGATCAAAGATGGGGTGATGTTCCCTTGATCGCGCTGTCTTCCCACGCGACGCAGCGGGATTTTGAACGGGGTCGGGAAGTGGGCTTTACCGATTATGTGGCCAAATCCGACCGGGATGCGCTGTTGCAATCGATCCATGCAATCTTGAACGATTCCGACGGCATGTGAAGCGAGGAGGGGCGGTCGTGCCGTCCCCTTCCCGCGTAAAAATGGGCGTAATTGGGATTTGCCAATGTCAGTTGTGCAGAGTACCTTAGAAAGCCTCAACCGCGCGCGCAATTCGCTTGGACGCGTTCCCCTCAATCGACCGCAAACGACGAGTATCCGATGACCCAGCGCAAATCTTGTCTCATTGTCGATGATTCCAAGGTCATCCGAATGGTTGCGCGGAAAATTCTTCAGGAACTGGAGTTTGACACCGCCGAGGCGGCAGACGGACAAGAGGCTTTGGAGGCCTGCAAAGTACAATTGCCCGATGCGGTTTTGCTGGATTGGAACATGCCGGTGATGAGCGGGCTGGATTTTCTGAAAGCCTTGCGGCAGCTCCCCAATGGGTCGGCGCCCATTGTCATTTTTTGCACCACAGAGAACGACCTCGAACATATTCAGATCGCTATCGAAGCCGGTGCCAACGAATACATCATGAAGCCGTTCGATAGCGAGATCGTGCAAGCGAAATTCTCGCAAGTCGGATTGCTGTAAACGCTGGAGAAACGGCGTGACCTCTGCGCTCGGCGGTAGCCGCCTTGGAAGCCCACACCCTGAATCGTCTGGCACTGGCGCGATCCACGTCATGGTCGTGGACGATTCCGCCGTGGTGCGCGGATTGATCACCCGGATCTTGGAATCTGAGTCCGCCATCAAGGTGGTGGCCTCTGTCAGCAATGGGGAACAAGCGGTCAAGACCATCGGCCGTCACGCGGTGGATGTGGTGATTCTCGATATTGAGATGCCGGTAATGGACGGGCTGACGGCCTTGCCCAAAATTCTGGCGGCCAGCCCCCGGTCGAAAATCATTATGGCCTCCACACTGACGCAAAAAAATGCCGAGGTCAGCATGCGTGCGCTCGAGTTGGGCGCGACGGACTATATTCCCAAGCCGACCAGTTCCCGGGAGATCGGTGGGGCGAGCGATTTCAAAACCGATTTGATTCAAAAGGTGATCGCCCTGGGACGTGAAGTTGCCCGGCAGCGGCCCAGTGGCCCCCGCCCCGCCGCGGCCGCGGCCCGTGCCCCCGCTGCCTTAGCGCCGGGAAGCAAGGAGACAATTGCGCTACGCCCGATCAGCCGGGATGTGCCAAAAATTCTTGCTATCGGAAGTTCAACGGGGGGGCCCCAGGCGTTGTTTAAGGTTCTGTCTGGATTGCGGCCTTTTCCGCTGCCCGTGGTAATTACCCAGCATATGCCCACCACCTTCACGGCGATCCTTGCCCAGCATATCACCCGCATGACCGGGTGGGAGGCAAAGGAGGCCGAGGAAGGCGATGCGGTAAAAGCTGGCCGGGTTTTAGTGGCACCAGGAGACTTCCACATGGTGCTGAAAGGGCGGGATCCCGACGTCAAGGTGACGTTGAACCAAGAACCGCCTGAGAATTTCTGCCGCCCTTCCGTCGATCCCATGTTCAGAAGCGTCGCCGCCATTTACGGATCTCGGGCGCTGAGCGTCATCCTGACAGGGATGGGGCGCGATGGTACCGAAGGGGGCAAGGTTATCGTCGGCGCGGGTGGAACTGTCGTGGTTCAAGACGAAGCAACAAGTGTGGTGTGGGGTATGCCGGGTGCCGCTGCGCAAGCGGGTATTTGCGCTGCCGTCCTTCCGCTGGAAGAGATCGCGCCCAAGATTCAAAAAATTGCGCGGGGGCTGCGATGAAGCCGGACGATTTTGACTATCTCAGCAATTTGGTGAAGGAACGGTCCGGCTTGGTCCTCACGAAGGATAAGGCCTATCTGCTCGAAAGCCGCTTGATGCCCATCGCACGCAAGCGGGATATGAAGGGACTGGAAGAACTGGTCAGCATGCTGCGCATGCGGCGGGATGAATCTCTGGCTCGGGATGTAACCGAGGCCATGACCACCAATGAATCCTTCTTTTTCCGGGATATCAAGCCGTTCGATTTGTTCCGGGATGCCACTTTGCCGCATCTGTTGAAGGAACGGGCAACCAAGAAATCCATTCGCATCTG
This sequence comes from Magnetospiraceae bacterium, assembly GCA_049605255.1. Lineage (GTDB taxonomy): Bacteria > Pseudomonadota > Alphaproteobacteria > Rhodospirillales > JBMYUJ01 > JBMYUJ01. The sequence goes on along the minus strand of JBMYUJ010000009.1, from coordinate 11,561 downwards.
GTGTGCTGCGGCCTCCAGCGGTCAAGAGCCCTATTCCCTGGCCATCTTGCTCAAAGAAGCCAGCGCCAAAATGCCGGGCTGGCGCTCAGAGATTATCGGCACGGATATTTCCGCCGAAATGTTGGCCAAGGCGAAGGCGGGAATTTACTCCCAGTTCGAGGTCCAGCGCGGCCTGCCCATTCAATTGCTGATGAAGTATTTCAAGAAGCAAAACGAGATGTGGCAGATCGACGCCGCCTTGCGGGCCATGGTGCAGTACAAGGAATTCAATCTGCTAACCGAGCCGCGTGCTTTGGGCCAGTTCGATGTAGTGTTCTGCCGGAATGTGTTGATTTATTTTGATCAGCCCACCAAGGCTCAGGTGCTGGATCGTATCGCCAAACTGCTGCCGCCCGATGGGGTGTTGTATCTTGGCGGGGCGGAAACCGTGCTCGGTATTTCCGATGCCTTCAAGCCGATTCCCGGCGTGCGGGGTGTCTACGGTTTGACCAACGGCAATCCCCCTAAGATGGCTTAACCACGCTGAAGGCCTAACCGCCGCTGCGCAGATGTACGCTGGGAAAAAGCAGTCCCGGTGCCAGGGGAATCTTAATCGGGCCGATTTCCTGAAAACCTACCGACTGGTAAAAAGGTGCCGCTGTTAAGGTGGAATAGCATTCGAACACGGGGGCTTTCGCCTGCGCTTGGCAGGCGTTAAAGATCAGGCGTCCATGGCCGCGTTGTAGGTGGCTGGGGTCGGTGGCGAAATGCCGGATATGGGCGATGCCGGGTTGTCGGGCGCCGCTGCCGGGTCGCTCCCAGGTCCAGCCGCCCGCGGCGATCAGGCGCCCGGTCTGGGGATCTTCCACCACATGATATTGGCCGGATTTGTACAATGCGCGATTGGCTCGGCAGAGCAGCGGCAGGCAGGCGGTCAACAGATCCGGGGCATAATCCTGGGCGAGCAGGGTGCCAAAAGCCCTGCCGTAAAGTTCAGACAAACCCAAGGCATCCCGTTCTGTGGCGGGGCGGGGGATCAGCGTCATCGCGGTGATTCCGATCTGTTCCTATCCGGTTAACGACCCGCCTCCCCAGTCCCGGCGGGCGGAGGTCATGGACACGGTGAAACCGCCGATCACATCCAAGGCGCTCATCAACAGGAAAATGAAAAAGACCGACGTGCCACAAGCGGGCACGATCAAGAATTCGACCAGGGCGACCACAAACACCAAAAAGGACAATCCATGGTCCAGCAAGGCGGTATTGCGGGTGCTGGTGGATTTTAAGATTTCGGCAAACAATAAGGCGACGCTGACCATGATCAGAAGATCGCCCAGGGTGAGGGTCCATTCCGCCCCCGAAAACAAGGTGATGGTGCCGATGCTGCCAGCGATATCCGCACCAGCAAGGAAGACCGCACCGTTGTAGAGAATCAAGGTGATGGAAAGCAGCGGAAAAACACGGAAAAGTTTCACTTTTACACCTGTATCACGAACTGGGTTACAGCTCGTCTTCCAAAAGGGCTTCCAGGGCGGGTTGGTCGGTGATGGTGATGGAATTGCGTGCCAGCGCGACAATGCCGGTTTCTTCCCATTCCCGAAGCTGTTTGTTCACAGCCTCGCGGGAGGTCCCCATCATGGCTGCCAAAAGATTTTGCGACAGGGGCAGATCGATATGGATGCCACCATCCACGGCCTTTCCATGCTCGTCGATCAGACGCAAAAGCACCTTCGCCAGCCGGGGCCGCAGCGCGAGAAAGGTAAAATCTTCCAACTGTTCGCTGGTTCCGCGCAGCCGGGCGCACAGCACTTTGAGCAGTTCGATACCGATACGGGGATGGTCCTCCAGGAAGGGAAGAAAATCCCGGCGGCTCAAAAACAACAGCTCTGTCGGGCCCATGGCTACCGCATCTGCCGTGCGATCTCCCCCATCGATCAGGGTAATCTCGCCGATTACCTCACCGGCGGTGACCACCCGTAAGACCACCTCCTTGCCGTCGGCGGAATAGTTGACGATTCGCACCCGCCCACTGAGAACCGCCATCATGCCACTGCCCGGATCGCCACGGGAAAAAATCGTCTGCTTGTCGGCATAGTGCTTGCGCGCGGCCATGCCTAAAATGCGCGATAATTCTGGTTCTGGCAGGTGCCGCAGCAGGAAATGCTGACCCAGCGCTTTTAGGTCATCCGCTGACATGGCTGCCCAAATCCCACGGTGCCGCGCGGCGAATCAGTTCCATCTCGGCGATGTCGCCCTCCGCATGGGCGAGATCGAGCAGGCGTACCAGGACTTCCGGTTCTTGCGCTCCGAAAATAAGGTGTCGCCCGCCGACGAAAAAGGTGGGCACGCCCTCTACACGCATCATATGCGCCCGGGCATCGAAATCGCGGACAGCGCCACCACCTACTTCCGCTTGGCTGTCGAACACCGTTTCCAACCGGGATGTGGGCAGGCCTGCATCCAGGCCGATCTCCCGCAACACCCCTAAACGTCCGGTATCGCGGGCTTCGGAAAAATAAGCCCGAAAGAGGGATTCAACCACCGTGTTGCCGAGGCCGAATTCCTCCGCCGCCAAGATCAGCCGATGGGCGTTGACCGTATTCGGCGTGGTGGTGATGGTATCAAACCGCAGATTGACCCCTTCTTGGTCCCCGGCGCGCGCGATGCTGGCGTGGACCCGCCGGGCCCGCTCCATCCCGCCGAATTTGCGCTCCAGATACGCATCCCGCCCCATGCCCTCCACGGGCATGTCCCGGTTCAGCAAATAGGGCCACCAGCCCACCTTCACCTGCAAATGGGGCCGCCGGGAAAGGGCAATATCCAGGCGCCGTTTGCCGATATAGCACCAGGGGCAAATGGTATCGAACATGAAGTCGATTCGTATGTCCCGGGCCGTCGTCATCGGGCTAGCCTACGATTTCCCGGGCGCGGGCGATCAGGTTTTCCGTATCGTCGAATACCTGCATCCCGGTCAGGCCGACCTCGACGGTCACGTTGATCGGCTGGTAGACCTCCGCGACGGCAAAATCCGTATAGCTGATGATTCCGGCAATTCGGTTCATCACCGCCTGCGCCTCTTCTGCCGGGGTGTCGGGCAGGGTAACGCAAAACTCATCTTCCGAGAATGCGGCCACCAAATCCTCCACCCGGCTGAGCCCGCGAATCCAAGATCCGATTTGGCGGATCAAATCATTGGCGGCATCGTCGCCAAACCGTTCGCGAATGCCGATGATGCTGGGCACCGAAAAGACCACCAAGGTCAGGTGCTTTTGCCAGGTTTCCGCCACCTGCAACAGCATGGTCAGATGCGCTTCGAAAAACGGGCGTGAAAACTGCCCGGATTTAACATCAAGCAGCGCCGCTTGGCGCAGGGCTTCCAGGGCATTGCGAAGGTCCCACCGCAGGCGTTGACGATGGATCAGGCTCTCCACCGCATAGCGAAGTTCCGCCGCATTGTTCGCCGGTGCCACCACCCGGGTGGCGCCCCGCTGGTGGGCGAATTGCCGACTGCCGAGCGTTTCATCCTCGCTGACCACAATGACGGGGAGGTTGAAGAGCCGGGGGTTATTGCGGATTTGGGCACAAAACCCCAAAACGGATTCCGCTTGGGTTTCCGCGTAGGCGACGACCGCATCAAATATCTGCTCGGTCACCATATCTTCCGCTTCGAAGGAGGAATCCACGGCAACAACCGCGCGCCCGCCCAACCAATCGTTGATGGCGGCGGCGCGGGCCTCATCTCCATAGAGAACCAGCACCCGCGGTTCGCTTTCCGCTTCTGTCGCCTCGGAAACCTCCCCATTGGCGCCGAAAGATTCGGCGAGGGTGGCCCGCCGTTGCAATTCCCACCGCATGGTCGACACCCGCAGCAACGGGCGCAGGCGGTGGACCACTTCGGAGGGCTCGATGGGGGCGAAAAAGGCATCATCAACCCCGGCTTCCAGGGCCTTGGTGAAAAACGTGTCCCGATTTCCGGTTTCCGTAAACATGACAACGGGAAGGCTGGTCCCGAAACTGCCATCGCGTAACTTGCGCGCCAACGCGAAACCGTCGAAACCGGGGCCTTCCTCGATCAGCACCAGGTCGGGTTGGGCGGCAACGGCCTCGACCAACACATCCTCCGCGCTTTCATAGGCCAACGCATTGAAATTGTTTTCCGCCAGGGCGTTGATCACATGGTCGACCAGAGGACTTTCCGACCCGGCGACGATGACATTGGCGAGACGATGCATAGAGGTCGACTTCCTGTTTTTTCCGCCCAATTCAAGGCACTGCCACGCGGGCATTGCGGGGGCGTCCGTTGCGACGTTGACCAGTGTATGGAACTGAAGGGCGCAACGCCAGCCTTTGCTGGCGTGTTTTCCCATGCCGATCCCAAAGGCGGATCAATCTTGCTTGCGTGCCAGCACGTAGACGATCTGCTCGTCGCCGATATATTTATCGCGCACGGTCAGATGAAACCGATCCGCCACTTCCTCAAACCAGTCAGGGTAGAATCGGAAGCAATCCACCGGGTACCGGTGGTAGGGAAATCCCGGCATGGCCGTATGCACGATCAGATGGCCACCGGGGGCCAACAGCCCGATGAGATCGCGCAGATGGCCGAAGGGATCGATCAGATGTTCGATGATCGCATGGGAGATTACACAGGCCTGACCCTGCAACGATTCCGGCGGCTGGTGTTCGAAGTTCCAATGCACATCCGCATCGTCATGCAGGCCGGCCGTGGTGACCACCTCTTCCCCGATGCCTGCAATGCCCGCATAAAGGGGTTTGGCCCGGGCGCCTTCGCCAGCCAGCAAGAGCGCACTCGGCGGGGTCGGGAGGCTGCGCAAGGCGACCGCCACATAGCCGTAGATTTGCCCGGATTCGTTCTGCAATCCTTTGACCGCATCCCCCCGGCAATCATAGTCCAGGTGGAAATCCCCGTAATTCCGGGTGAACTGATCGTGGGTGAGTTGACGGAGCCGCTGGATGGCCACTTTGGTGCCCACCATCTGGGCGATCCAGCCATGGACCCGGCCCCGAATTCGGCGGCTGAGCGCTTTGCGATCGGCAATCTGTTGAAGCCCATTGTTTGGAGCGTTAGCCATGGAGCGGTCCAGAAGATGCGGGTTAAAGGGAAAGAGCGTCCGCAAGAAATACCGGGTTTTGAGCGCTATTTGAACTTCTAAGGCGCGGGGAATAGGCTTTTTCGTTGTCTTGGATGCTTGGGTGCTGTGTGGTCAATATGGGCGATCCGCCTCCTGGGCGGCCAGTTGGTCGGGAAGGGCGCGCAGATCAGCCAGGATTGCCACCGGGGTCCCTGGCAGACGTTCCGCCGGTTGCCCAAACCGGTTGACCCAGATGACTCTAAACCCAAAGCTTGCAGCCCCCGCCACGTCCCAGGCGTTGGAAGATAGAAAGCAAATTTCCCCGGCCGCCACGTTGAAATGATCGGTGGCCAATTGGTACACAGAGGGATGCGGCTTGTAGATTTTGAGGGAATCCACGCAGAGCACCGTATCGAACTTGTCGGCGAGGCCCGCCGAGGTTACCGCGCTTTCCAGCATGGCGCGCGCGCCGTTGGACAGGATGGCGGTTTTAAAGCCGCGCTCCCGCAAGGTGGCGAGCATTTGCGGTACTTCGGGATAGGCGGATAGATTGAGATAGAGATCCATCAGCCGGTGCCGCAGGGCCGGGTCGGTCAGCCCCAGCTGATCTAGCGCAAAATCCAAACCATCGCTGGTAATGTCCCAAAAATCGCGGAATGGGCCACCCATGAGGGAGCGTAACCACGTGTATTCCAATTGCTTGGTGCGCCACAGCGCCGCGAGTGGTGCGACCTTGTCACCCAACACATCGGCGCAGGACGCCGCTGCGGAGGCAACATCGAACAAGGTGCCGTAGGCATCAAATACAACGACCTTCACAGACTGCGCCGACTGGGATGTTTCCATTTCCGCCCCCTGCTGTTTTCAGCGAGTTTACCAAAGCGCTTGGCGAGGGGCCATGCCCGTGGGCTTGGAAGAAGCGTCCCTTTCCATCAGCCGGGGTGCGACAAAAGTCTTAGGATAGGCGTGGGACATTTGCGTCGATGTTTCTAATATTCAACTTCAGTAATTTAAAAAAATTAGTAAAAATAATGATTTAAGTGGAAAAATTTTAAGAATTCGCGGAGTCCTCGCGCCGGAAACGGGGGTGCGATTCTCCGTGGACAAGGCTTGGGAATTATCCTAAGTTCAGACCAAATAAGGGCATTTCCCTGCTGCTTTCGGGGGTAAATCCGTGGATTTCACGCAGCGGCAGGGCGGAATATGAACGACGACGGGGTCAATATGAAGCATTTCGCATCCTGGGGCCGTTGGCTGGTCGCCGCGCCGGGCAGCTTGATTGCACTGGCATTTTTCGCTACTTCCGCCATGGCGGATCAACCGCATCCATGGCAGATGTGGTCGCAAGAACCGGCGACGCCGGTCATGGCGGAGATCGACGGCCTGCATACCACTTTGACCTGGATCATGACGGCGATTGTCATTTTCGTGCTGATCCTGCTGATCTACGTGATGTGGCGGTTCAATGAAAAGCGGAACCCCGTGCCGTCGAAGAATTCCCATAACACGCTTCTTGAGATCGCCTGGACCGGTATTCCGGTATTGATCCTGGTGGGGATCGCCAGCCCGTCGCTAAGCCTGCTGTTCTACATGGACAAGGCGCAGGATGCGGACATAACCATTAAGGCCATAGCCCATCAATGGTATTGGTCCTACGAATATCCCGACCATGGCGATTTCACCTTTGATGCTTTCATCAAGGAAAAAGACGATTTGGCAGAGGGGGAGCCCCGGCTGTTGACCACCGATACCCAGGTGGTGGTGCCGGTGGATACCACCATTCGTATTCTCACCGCTTCCGATGACGTGATCCATTCCTGGGCCGTGCCTGCGCTGGGCGTGAAAATCGATTCCGTGCCGGGCCGGGTGCAGGAATCTTGGTTCAAGATCGCCAAGGAAGGCACCTATTACGGTCAATGTTCCGAGCTGTGCGGCGTAAACCATGGGTTTATGCCCATTATGGTGCAGGTCGTTTCCAAGGAAGAGTTCGCCACCTGGGCCGCGGAACAGCAGGCGGCGTTAGATGGCCCGGGTAACTCACCCATGATTGTCCTGTCGGATACCGAGACGAGGGAGCAGATTCAATGACCGACACCACCGCCCCCGTTGGCGCCGCAGTGCATCATGATGAGCACCGCCAGCCCTGGTACAGCGTCCGCCGCTGGCTGTTTTCCACCAACCACAAAGACATCGGCACGATGTATATCGTGTTTGCGATCATCGCCGCGATCCTGGGCACCTATATGTCCGTGGTTATCCGCATGGAATTGGCGGTGCCCGGCGTGCAGTTCTTCGTTGATGCCTATCAATCCTACAATGTCTACGTCACCGCCCACGCCCTGTTGATGGTGTTTTTCGTGGTGATGCCGGCGTTGATCGGTGGGTTTGGTAACTGGTTCGTGCCACTGATGATCGGCGCGCCGGATATGGCCTTCCCGCGCATGAACAACCTGTCCTTCTGGTTGCTGCCGCCGTCCTTGTGCCTTTTGGTATTGGCGCAGTTTACCGGCGATGGGCCTGGCACCGGTTGGACCTTGTATCCGCCGCTTTCGGGGATTGATGGCCATTTTGATCCGGCCGTTGATTACGCCATTCTCAGCCTGCACATCGCCGGTGTTTCGTCCATTTTGGGTGCCATCAACTTCCTGGTGACCATCATCAACATGCGGGCGCCGGGCATGACCCTGCATAAAATGCCGCTGTTTGCCTGGTCTATCTTCGTGACCGCTTTCTTGCTGTTGCTGGCCGTGCCGGTGCTGGCCGGGGCGTTGACCATGCTCCTGACCGACCGCAACTTCGGCACCGCGTTCTTCTCCCCTGCCGGGGGCGGCGATCCGCTGCTGTTCCAGCACTTGTTCTGGTTCTTCGGCCATCCGGAAGTGTACATCATGATTTTGCCGGCCTTCGGCATCATCAGCCATGTGATCGCCACCTTCTCCAAGCGGCCCGTATTCGGCTATCTGGGCATGGCCTATGCCATGGTCAGCATCGGTCTGATCGGCTTCGTCGTTTGGGCGCACCATATGTATACGGTGGGTATGGATGTGGAATCCCGGGCCTATTTTATTGCCGCCACCATGCTGATTGCGGTGCCAACGGGCATCAAGGTGTTTAGCTGGATCGCCACAATGTGGGGCGGGTCGATTCGCTTCGAAACGCCCATGCTGTTTGCCATTGGCTTTGTCTTCCTGTTTACCGTGGGCGGGGTGACCGGTGTGGTGTTGGCCAATGCGGGCATCGATATTGCCCTGCATGATACCTACTATGTGGTGGCCCACTTCCACTATGTGCTGTCCCTCGGGGCGCTGTTCGGCATGTTCGCCGGGTTCTATTACTGGGTCGGCAAAATGAGTGGGCGCCAATACCCGGATTTCCTGAGCAAGGTGCATTTCTGGGTGATGTTCGTGGGGGTCAATCTGACCTTCTTCCCCATGCATTTCTCGGGTGTGGCGGGCATGCCCCGGCGTATTCCCGATTATCCCGATGCCTTTGCGGGCTGGAACATGATTTCTACGGTGGGGGCCTATATTTCTGCCGCCGGTGGGGCGCTGTTTATCCTCATCGTGTTCATCACCCTGGTCAGTGGTCGGAAGGTGGCCGCCAATCCTTGGGGTGAAGGCGCGACGACGTTGGAATGGACCGTGAGTTCCCCGCCGCCAGTGCATACGTTTGAAGATCCGCCCGTCATCGGTGGCACAGCTAGCCATCCGCAACCGGCGGAATAGGGGGCGCCGGTGGCAACTGCCAATCGGAAACTCGGCATGATTTTAGGGGGCATCGCCGTCGGCATGGTCGGCGTTGCCTTCGCCGCCGTGCCTGCCTATCGCCTGTTCTGTCAGGTGACCGGTTATGCAGGCACGCCGAAGATCGGGTCAGAGGCCGTGGCGGCCACTGTCAGCACCGAGATCATGACGATCCGGTTTGATGCCAATGTGAACAAGGATCTTCCGTGGACGTTTCATCCGACGGAAAACCATATTCAGATTCCCATTGGCGAAACACGGATCACGGAATACGAAGCCAGGAACAATGGGGATACCCCGATCATCGGCACGGCAACCTTTAACGTGACCCCCCTCAAGGCGGCGTCCTATTTTGTAAAGATGGAATGTTTCTGTTTCACCGAACAGAAATTGGCCCCGGGGGAGACGGCACGGCTGCCCGTCGCCTTCTATGTAGACCCGGAAATCCTGGACGATCCATATGTGCAGGAAGTGAAAACCATTACCTTGTCTTACACATTTTTTGAAGAAAACGACGGCTGAGGGAAGCGACCATGTCCGGAAGCGGTAAAACACATCCATTTCATATTCTCGAACAAAGCCCCTGGCCGGCGCTTGGGTCCTTGGGTGCCCTGGTGATGGCCTATGGCGGCGTGGATATCATGCATGACCAAGGCAACACCATTTTCTTTGTGGGCCTGGTTATCGTGCTGCTGACCATGGGGTTGTGGTGGCGCGACGTGGTGATGGAATCCATTCGGGATCGCGCCCATACCAAGCCGGTTATTTTCGGCTTGAAGGCTGGCATGGCCATGTTCATCGCCTCGGAAGTGATGTTCTTTGTGGCGTTCTTCTGGTCCTATTTCTGGAACCTGTTCGAATTCAGCCCGATTATCGAAGCCTGGCCCCCGGCGGATGTGGAGGTTTTCAATCCCTGGGGCCTGCCCTTCATCAACACCATCATCCTGGTGACTTCGGGTTTCGTGCTGATGTGGGCGCGCAGCGGCCTGCATAAAGGAAACCGGCGTCAGCTCGCCTATGGGTTGGGAATCACCGTTGTCCTTGGCTTCGGCTTCGTGATCTTGCAGGCGATCGAATACAGTCATGCGGCGTTTGGTTTTACCGAAGGCATTTTCCCGTCGGTCTTCTACATGGCCACGGGTTTCCACGGTTTCCACGTGCTGGTCGGCGCCGTGTTCCTGGCGGTGTGTTTCCTGCGGGTTCTGAATGGCCAGATGACCGCGGAAAAGCATGTGGGCCTGGAAGCGGCTGAGTGGTACTGGCACTTTGTCGATGTGGTTTGGCTGTTCCTGTTCTTCTGGTTCTATTTCTGGATCGCGCCGTAGACCAAGCGAGAAGTGCCCTCTCCTCGATTGGTCAGGGCGAATTCACGGCTCAGAGGGAAACCTTCAAGGCGTTTCCATTTGAAACAATTCCATGCCAGGGCTGTGCCAATTTTTTCCGAAGAAAAGGGTGCTGTTTAGCACCCTTTTTTTGTGAGGAGGGGATGGGTATCAGCCGTGCGGAGGAGGGGTTACCATCATAAAACCTTCATAAAACCGTCGCTTCTTTTTTATATTTGGACTCTCGTAAGCTTTCTCAGATCAGGCCTTCAGGCGCTGATTTACAGGGTCCGGTATAGAATCGGAACCCCCGGCAAAGGCAGTGAGTAGGGTAGATCGTGGTCAAAGGGGGGAATAAAGGTGCCGCGCGCAACGGCACTGTTTTGACGTCAGCGGCATTGGCGGCAAATATTCGTGATATTCGATCCCTAATTTCGACCCTGCCGAAAGGCGATGCTGTCTCCCGTCTGTGGGATGGGATCGATAGAGTCCACGCCTATTTCTTTAATGAGGAACTACAAGCGACCGAAACTGCGAAGATGGCCTCGGATGTCCGAAGCGCTTTGCATCGGCGGGTGGTTGAGAGCCTGGAGTTGGCCGTTTTTCGGTTGGAAACAGGGAAAGCCGAGGAGGTTGACGGTATCCTCGGCGACGTCGCGGACATGTTGAGGAAAGACCTTCCAGGGTAGACCGTTTGATTGTGGTTAAGCGGCGCTTTCAGAGGATTGAGGCCGTCGGCACAGGGGAAACCGCTGGATCAGTTGAAACCGCGCCGTAGCATCGGATTGGCGAAACAAGGCAAGGTCTTTAAAAGTCACGGGCCATCGCCCGGCCCCGCCAAGAAAACTTTCTAAAAACCCAATGATCAAATCCCGTTCCTCCGAGTCCTCTAGTGGATCGGTCAGGGGAATGTGAAATTGGAAAGTCTGTAAAACATTCTGATCGCTCCGCTGCGCCGTTGTATTTCTTTGCAATGCTGAAAGCGAACCGGATTGACGGCAAGACCGTTCCTGAAGAGGCAATGGGGCCCGAAATCCTTCGAAATATCGGACACAATCCGCCGCGAGCGCATGCAAGGCCTCACACGGAGACGTGGGAAACAAGGCAAGGGCTCCATTTAAATGCCCTACCTTAAATCCCGGAATGGCAACAGGTGCCCGATCTTGACAGAAGTCTGTGATGGCGGCGCGCAAGGCAACTTCCGTTTTTCCGGGCGCAAGGGCGAAGGGCGCCTTCAATGTGCCGTGGAAACCGTGACGGCGGACGCGGCGGGTCATCTCGCGGATGCGGTCTTGGGCGATGCCTAGAACCGTGGGCTGATGACAGTCCGAGAAGCTTGCGGCATCCCTTCCCAGCCAAAAGCCGCCCAGGCGATCCAGCATGCTGCCCACAGGCGGCGCTGCGTAGATGGCAAAACGTGTGGC
>JBMYUJ010000008.1:12441-70238 GCA_049605255.1 Magnetospiraceae bacterium | reverse complement strand
CCCCAATCTGACGGGTCGTGTACAGACTATTTTCCTTGAAGCTCTGGATTGATCCAAATTTCACCGTTCACTAAACCCACTTTTACGGTCAATTTTGCCGTGGAGATAATCGTTCGCGATTTGCCGCGCCAAGTCGTAAGAAGGCGGCTCGTCTAAGTGTAACAGTTGGATTAAATAGGAATCCTGGTATCCATTCTTCGACGGCAAGTAATGCCGCATATAATAAGACTGAAAACCGGGTTTCAAGGCGCCTGCTTGAATCAAATACTCGGTTTCTTCCCGGTTGCTGGCTAGGAGGAGATACCCTTGATCCTCTTGCGCGTTGGTGGACCTGACCTGAAACCAAAAAAACCCGCGGACGGGATTATGCGATTCCACTGGATAATATTCAAAGGCCTGAACCCCTTGCTTTTCCGTGGAAAAAATATCACGGATAAACATGGCGCTTGAGGGGGCTGTCGCCCGCGTCGGCCTATTCCAAAGAGCCAGAAGGTTTTCCCGCGCCTGTCCGTAGGCGTCTTGGTCACCCTGGTGTAACAGTCCGAAAAGCAAGACATCCCAGGCTCCAAAGTCCTCAGGAGTCAACTCCGTCACGCGTCGGAGCCGGGATATGCCTTCCTTTGCCCCTCGAAATTTGAAATGCGCCAGACCTGACGCGGAGAGAATGTCGACTTGATCCGGATAGGCGGCTTCCAATTCCTCATACAAATCGATTGCAGCCGCCGCCTGACCAGACTCCAACAATGCCTTGGCCCGTGCCAAATCGCCCGACCAGGAAGCGGCAATGGCGACATGGGATTGGCTCATTAAGATCGCCAACACAATGACAGCGAAAGCCAAGCCACCTGTCCTGATCCGGCGCATATACAAAGAAAAGTAATTCATCTTATCCAAGACGGCTCCCTCCCTATCATTCTTTTTATGGGACTAGGCTGACACAGGAGAGCCGGTTTGAACAAGCTGCTGTTTGTGAACGATTTCGCTTTAATAGACGGCGATGCGCCGAAAGTTGGTGTTTCTACCCAGCCTTTTTCTCAATCAGTTCGACCTTGTAACCGTCCGGGTCTTCGATAAAAGCAATAACGGAGGTCCCATGCTTCATGGGTCCCGGCGGGCGCGGAATACGCACGCCCTCTGCCGCTAACTGGTCACAGGCCGCATAAATATCGGGGACACCAAGCGCAATATGCCCGTAGCCCGAGCCGATTTCGTAGGGGGTTTCCTGATCCCAATTATGGGTCAGCTCCAACACCGTATGATCGCTCTCCGCCCCATATCCGATGAAGGCCAGGGTAAACCTGCCGCCAGGGTGATCTTTGCGACGCAACAGACTCATGCCCAGCAAACGGGTATAAAAATCCAGCGATTTATCCAGATCGCGTACGCGCAGCATGGTGTGCAAAAAGCGAAAATCCGTCATCACCGAAAAACTCCTTCTTTCGTGAATCCCGAAAAGTCAGGCCGCACTGCTATTCGGCGGCACCCATTGAATTTGCTCTAAAACAGCAGCAGCCGCCCGGTCCGCAGGAGAGCGCCCCCCTTTGCCGATCATCTCCAGCGCCTGCGCCATGCCCGTAACCTGCGCCGCGCGCGCATCTGGATCTTCCAGCAGGCGGCGCAAATCGTCGGAGAGTATTTCCGCCGTGCAAGCCTCCTGAATCCGCTCTTGGATCACCAGCTTGCTCAGCAGGATATTTACCAGATTCGCGTACGGAGTTTTGATCAGGCGGCGGCCGATCCAGGCCGTCAACGGGCTTACCTTATAGGCGATGACATTGGGCAACCCCGCCATGGCGAGCTCCAGGGCCACGGTGCCCGACGCCGCGAGGGCCACATCGGCGGCGGCAAACAGGTCGGCCTTGAGTTTCGGGTCGTCTGTCACCGTCACCGGCAGCGGCCAAGTCGCCGTTTCCGCGCGCAATGACTCCGAGAGATGGGGCACTGTCGGCAGCACCACCGCCAGGGGTCGCTCCTGCGCCAACGCCACCACGGTATCCTTGAACACGGGCAAAAGCCGGGAAACCTCCCCGGATCGGCTGCCGGGCAACAGGCAGATCAAGGTTTGATCTGGCGCCAGCTTTAAGGAAGCGCGACAGCCTTCCCGGTCGCCTGTGTCCAACCCGCTTTCCACGACGGAATGGCCGACGAAGGAGCAGGGCAAGCCCTCGCGCTCAAAATAGGGCGGCTCGAAGGGAAATACCGCGAGGATCCGATCCAAAAACGCCGCCACCTTCTTGGCACGGTAGGCCTTCCAGGCCCAGACCGTCGGCGCCACATAATGGATCAAGGGAATCCCCTGCCCTTTCAGCCGCTTGGCCACCCGGAAACTGAAATCCGGGGCGTCGATAGTGACCAGGGCACTGGGGCGGCGGCGCAGCACATCCCCCGCCACTTGCCGGATACGGCGCAACAGCTTTGGGATATGGGGCAATACCTCGGCGATCCCCATCACCGACAGTTCTGTCATGGGAAAGATCGACCGCAAACCCTGCTGGGTCATGGTGGTGCCGCCGACACCGTAGAACACCGCCCGCCCGCCGGTTTGACGGCGTAACGCCTGGGCCAAACGCCCGCCCAGCAAATCACCCGACGGTTCCCCTGCCACCACGTAAAATCGGGGCCAATGGGCGGGGTCTTCCTGGGGTCCATCGATCCCGACCACGAACAGGCCGGTCTCGTCAGCGGTGGCGGCAACCGCCTCGCGATCCAACACCAGGGCGCCGTCCGCCTCCACCGCAATGCCCGATAGACCCGCGGCGGCGGCGTTGCGCACGGTTTCCACCCCGATGGTGGGCAGGTCGGCGCGGCGCTCCTGATTGGGCTTGCGCATCTTCACCAGAATGCCGCCCTTGCCGGCGACGCGATGCAGCAAAGCATCCGTGCCGCCCGCATCCTCTACCCCGACGATGACGCCGTCTCGCACCACGACACTTTGACCGGCATCTCCCAGGCCGAGCGCCCAGGCCGCCCGCCCCCCAAGGGCGAGATCATGGTCGAATTCTTCTGGAACATCTCGGCCGCCGATAGGCCCGACCGACGCCAACAGGTCCTGCAATACGGATTCCACAGGCAGGACCCGAAATCCGCGCTTTTCAATCTCGCCGATCACCCGGCGCAACACACCGTCATCCCCCAACGCAGCCCAGGCCGCCGCCCGGAGAATCTTGCGCGCTTCCGCATCGGGTTTAAGTTGTTTCCATCCGGGCCGTTGGATGCCCCCCGCCATCACGATATCACGCACCCCGGCATCCCGCAGGGCAGACAGCGCTTCCGACGCAGCGCCCAGGCCAACCCATCGATGGTCTGTCCCCGCGATGGTTTCTGGATCTGTCTGATCTGGAAAGGCGAGGACAAACAAGGGCCGCCCCGACGCACGGCATGCGGCGATCACTTGCCTGGGCAGGTCACCCCGCCCAGCGATCAGGCCGAGCTTATCCGCCATCTCCCGAGGTGGGCTGACAAATGGCCCGCGAGGAATCCGCATGAATGAAAGCGATGATATCGGCGACGGGCTCCATATCGCCATATTGCGCCTCGACCGCCGCGACCCGATCGGAGAACGTACCCTCTCCGCTAAACAGATCCCGGTAGGCATTGCGCAAAGAATGGATGACCTCGCGCGAGAACCCGCGCCGCTTGAGCCCAATGATGTTCAGGCCAGACAGATAGGCGCGATTGCCCATGGCCGCAGCGTAGGGAATAATATCGTTTTCCACCCCGGTCATCCCGCCGATCATGGCCTGGGCGCCGATGCGGACAAACTGATGCACGGCGGTGAGCCCGCCCAGGATAGCGAAATCCCCGACGGTCACATGCCCGGCAAGGGTGGCGTTGTTGGCCAAAATCGCATGGTTTCCGACCCGGCAGTCATGGGCCACGTGGGACCCTACCATGAACAGGCAGCCATCCCCCACAGAGGTCAACATGCCGCCGCCTTCCGTGCCCGGGTTCATGGTCACGCCTTCCCGAATCACATTATTGGCGCCGATTTTCAGCTCGGAGGGCTCCCCCGAATATTTCAGGTCTTGGGGTTGATGGCCGATGGACGCGAAAGGGTAGATGGAGGTGCCGGAGCCGATTGTGGTCCGGCCAGCCACAGCCACGTGGGATTTCAGCACCACCCCATCGCCCAAGGAAACCTCGGGGCCCACCACACAGTAGGGGCCGATGTCGACATCGTCCCCAATGACGGCGCCGTCTTCGACGATCGCTGTGGGGTGAATCGCCATCATGCGCCAGACCGGACCATCGCCGTGCACATGGCCTCCGCCACCACGGTGCCATCTACCCGGGCGATCCCCTTGAACCGCCAAACATCCCGGCGTGTCCGTTCCTTCTCTACATAAATTTCCAACTGGTCTCCAGGGATTACAGGACGTCGGAACTTAGCCCCATCTATGCCCATGAAAAACACTTGGCGCGGCGATCCGTCATCCTCCAGCGAGGAAATCACCACCACTGCCGCGGTTTGCGCCATCGCCTCGATGATCAGCACCCCGGGCATCACCGGATTGCCCGGAAAATGGCCAGGGAAAAAGGGTTCATTGACGGTGACGTTCTTAATGCCGTAGCCCGTCTCACCCGGCACGACCTGGTTGACCTTGTCCACCAACAAGAACGGATAGCGATGGGGCAGCATTCTCAAGACATCGTCGAGAGACATATCCCTTGGTTCGGTCATATAAGTTTTCCCCTCAAATTATTTTGAGTTCTTTTTATCGTCTTTGCCACGGGCCAGTTTAGCAAGAAGCGCCACCTGGCGCATGAATGTGGGCATGGGTATGGCGGGGGCGCCCCCAACGGTGGCGCCGGGCTCCAGGTTTCGCATGACGCCCGAATGCGCGGCGATCCGCGCACCCATGCCAATTTTCAAATGCCCGGCAATGCCCGCTTGGCCACCGACCACGACAAAGTCGCCCAGCTCGGTACTACCTGCGATCCCTACCAGCGCAACGATCACGCACCCCCGGCCAAGGCGCACGTTATGCCCGATCTGCACCAGATTGTCGATCTTGCAGCCATCACCAATCACCGTATCCGGACCGGTCCCCCGATCAATGGTGGTGTTGGCGCCGATCTCCACGTCGTTCCCAATCTGCACCCGGCCCAATTGCGGCACCTTCAGATGTCCCCCAGGACCCATGGCGAAACCGAACCCATCCTGCCCGATACGAACTCCGGTATGGATGATCGCCCGCGCGCCGATATCGCAACAAGCCAGTGTGGCGTTGGCCCCGATTCGGCTTTGCGCGCCCAAGGTAACCCCCGCGCTGATCACCGCGCCCGAACCGATCACGCATCCCTCGCCAATCTGCACCGCCTGTCCCACAACGGCACCGGCGCCGATTTCAGTTCCGGCACCGATTTCCGCCGTCGGATCGACAGTGGCGGAAGCGGCAATGCCCGGGGCTGGCTCAGCGGCGGGGTAAAAGGCTTGGGCGCAAAGGGCATAGGCGCGGTAGGGTTCCGCCGTCAGGAGCGTGACCACGCCTGTTGGTGCCCGATCCGCCAAACCGGGATGCACCAGGCAAGCCCCGGCGGTTGTCTTTTCAAAATCCGCCGTATATTTGCGATTTTCGAGAAAACTCAGATGGGTTTGACCGGCCGCGCTGAGCGGCGCCACATCGTCGATGAGTTGCGTGCCATCCACGCCCTCAGGCAAGGTGGCCGACGCTATTTCCGCCAGTTGGGAAAGGCTAAAAGGGCCTGCATTGGTAAAGAAACGCCCATCGGCCATAGCCAAGCCTACCCGCCGATGGAAACTTTGACCTTCGGCAACGCTTCGTTTAATCGGTCCAGCGCCACCTTGGTGATTTCCAACTGAGGATGGGCATACGGCACCATGCGTTTGCGCAAAACCAAGGTAATCCCGTTTTCCTGCACGATATCCTTGATAATTTTGGTCAGAGCTTCTTCGACCTGGACCAACGCTTCCCGCCGCCCTTTTTCCAAGGCCACGAGTTTCTCCCGAACTTCTCTGTCAGACTTGGCCACTTTTTCCAGGAATTTGCGCCGTTCCGCGTTGAAGGCATCGGGGGCCAGCAGGGCCCGCTTGGCCGCCAGTTCCTCTTCTTCCTTTTTCAAGGAATCGCGTGTTTTGGTCGCCTCTTCCTCATATTTCTTGGTGGTCTTGGAAATCACTTCGTTAATGCTTTTGGTGGCATTGGACTCGATCATTACGCGATCCACGTCAATGACCACGATCAGCGCCGCGATCATCCGCCGTTCCGGATCATCCTTCGCCTCTTGAGCCCGCACGGGGGTGGCCGAAAAAGCAACAAAAGCCACCAGAAAAGCGATCAGGATCGAACGTTGAAAACTCATATCAAAACCTTGTTCCGAAGTTTACGCGCAGGTTTTCTTCTTTGTCATAATCTTCCTGCAGGATCGGTATGGCGAAATCGACGCCGATGGGCCCCATGGGGGAAATCCACAAGAAGCCCGTCCCTACCGAGGCCCGAACGGAGGATTCGTCGACCAACCCTGCGCCACTATCATCTACGTCATAGAGGGAGCCAAAATCCCCGAAGAGTTTCCCCAACACCTGGTATTCTTCCGGCAAGCCCAAGGGGAACCGCAGCTCCAGAGTGCCGTAATAGGTGATGTTGCCACCCAGAGAGTCGCCCGTTGCCAAGTCCCGCGGCCCGATACCAGCCCGCTCGAACCCACGGAGGGAATCACCCCCCACGAAGTAGCGCTGATCGATCCGAATATCCTTGCCGAGGCCAATCATATGCCCAACGGTGCCTTCCAACTTGACCACCCATCCATCGCGGAATTCCTCCAGGGGATAGTAGTAGGCGCCCCGGAAGGTATTGCGGAGGTATTGGTTATCACCAACGAGCCCCGCAATATCGTTGTTCATCTGCAGGACGTAACCTTCGGACGGGAATAAGGCACTATCACGGCGATCATAGGTCAAAGAATGGCCAATTTCGTTCAGAAGGCTGGCCCCCTCTTGATCCCGAATGAAGCGCGACGCACTTGGTGAAATATTGGTGAGGTCTGTGTACTCCAACGTATACCGCCAGCCTTGGCGCAGATTCTCGGTTAACGGATAGCTGACCCGCAAGCCGCCACCACTTTGCTGCAAATCGTAGGAGCTGGAATCTTGATTATCGCGGGTGATGTGGAATAGGTCGAACCCGGCGGATACATCACGATCCAGGAAATAGGGCTCGGTGAATGAAAGATCGATTTCGCTGTTTTCCGCAGCCCAGGAGACCGTAAGATCCAAATCCTGGCCGCGCCCTAAAAGGTTCCGTTCCCGCAAGGTCACATCGGCCAAGGGGCCGGAGTCGGTCGAGAAACCGACACCGAAGGAAAGCGACCCGGTGGATTTTTCCTGCACCTTCACATCGATAACAGTGCGATCTGCGGCTGTCCCCGGCACCCGTTCCACCTCCACGGCTTGGAAAAAGTCCAGGTTTTCCAGGCGCTGCCGTGACCGGCGCATCTTGGCCACATTGAAGGCATCGCCTTCCACCAACCGAAACTCCCGCCGGATCACCTCGTCGAGGGTCCGCAGGTTGCCCGAAATATCGATTCGCTCCACAATCAGGCGAGGCCCCTCCACGATCTCATAACGCAGATCGATGGTACTTTCCGCCACATTCTTCCGCAAACGCGGGTCCACCCGAACAAAGTTATACCCCAACTCGCTGATATGGGTGGTCAGGTCGTCCGCGAGATCTTCCACCTCATTGGCATTGAACCAGTCCCCTTCAGAAACATCGACAATCCCGTCGATCTCCTCCGGGGTCAGCCCCTTCAGCCCGATAACCGTATCCACCACGCCATATTTATACCGCTCACCCTCTTCGATGGTGTAGGTGATGAAAAATCCCTGCCGGTCGGATTCCAGTTCGGCCACCGCCGATTTGACGGAAAAATCCGCATAGCCCTTGCGCAAATAGAACCGCCGCAGCAGTTCCCGGTCAAAGGCAATGCGATCGGGGTCATAATTGTCGTCGGAGGAAAAGAAATTATACCAGGCGGTTTCGCGGGTCCGAATTACGTCGCGCAAGGATCCGTCGCTAAAAGCCTTGTTACCGATAAACCGGATGCTCCGCACTTCGGTTTCCGGTCCCTCATCGATTTCGAACACCAAATCCACGCGGTTCTGGTCCAGTTCGATGATTTTTGGCTCCACCGTGGCGGCAAAGCGCCCGCTGCGGCGATACAGGGTCAGCAACCGACGGACATCATCTTGCACTTTGGTGCGGGTATAGATGACGCGGGACCTTAGCACCAATTCCCCCGCCAACGCCGTATCCTCGATGAGGTCATTTCCCTCAAAGGCGATGCGGTTGATGATCGGGTTTTCGATAACCGTTACCACCAGCGCGCCCCCTTCACGGCGTAACGAAACGTCCGCAAACAGGCCCGTGGCGAAAAGATTTTTCAAGGAATCGTTGATGCGTTGCTGATCGAACAGATCGCCTTCCTTGATGAGTACGTAGCTCCGTACCGTATCGGCTTCGATCCGCTGGGTGCCTTCCACACGCACCTGTTGCACAACGCCACCTGAGGACTGTGCGAGAGCGGTCCCCCACCCGGCGGTACAGGCTACCAGCACCGCCAGAACAAACATCACCCTCTTTAAACTATGCACCCTGCTCCCCCTGGTCCGGCATTGCCATCTGGTTAACCGCTCACCATGCATCGGTGAAGGGTCTACGTCTTATCAGCCGGAGAACACCATCACCAAGTCATTGAAGGTGGCGAAGATCATCAAAGCAAATACCAGAACCAGCCCGAAACGGAAACCGTATTCTTGGGCGGTCGGTCCGAGCGGGCGCCCCCGCACGCCTTCAATGGCGTAGAACAGAAGATGCCCACCATCCAACACAGGAATGGGGAACAAATTAATCAGAAACAGGTTGATGGATAGGAATGCCAAAAAGTGCAGAACCGGAACGATCCCACCCTTCGCAACTTCGCCGGAAATCTGCGCGATACGGATGGGCCCTCCCAGTTCGGAAGGATCAGCAGCGCCGAAGATGATATTCATCAAACCGCCCAACATTGCCGAGCCCGCGAGGGCCGTCTGTTCCACCGACATGGAGGCAGCTTCCAATATTCCTACATCCTGAACTTCAAACGCGGTCGGATCGGAATGAATGCCGATAAAGCCCTGGGTAGATCCAGTGGCCGCATTTTCCCGCGTTCCCAGCACGGCATCGATGGAGATAACCTGGTCTTGCCGGGCCACTTCAAAAACAACAGCCTGCCTGGGCCGGTCCCCCACATAGCGGGCCAAATCGGTGAAATATTGGATGGGTTCACCGCTGATCGATAGGATTTTATCGCCCGATTGCAAACCCGCCGCTTCCGCCGGAGACCCTTCCACCACATCCGCCACCACGGGCAACACCTGTTGGATTCCCGCGACCGAATAGACGCCGAAGAAGACAACGATGGCCAAGATCAAATTGGCAATGGGCCCGGCCGCAACCACGGCGGCTCTTTGGCCCAGGCGCTTATGATGAAAGGAAACTTTCTTTTCTTCCTCGGTCAGATCGCGCGGTTCTTCGGAGCCTTCCTCCATGCCTTCGCCAAACATGCGGATATAACCGCCAAGGGGAATCGCGCTGACTTTCCAACGGGTTCCTGCCTTGTCGTTCCAGCCGAAAAGCTCCGGTCCGAATCCGATAGAGAACACGTCAACCCGTACACCGTTCCAGCGGGCCACCGCATAATGGCCGAGTTCATGGAAGAAAACCGCGACGGTCAGGATAAACAGGAACGTGACCAAATAGTCGTTAATAAAGGTTAGGAGATCACCCATGCCGTGCTACTTCTCGTCCGTTCATTGCCATTGACCTTAGGGGTTATACCGCCACGGGAGACGCAGCCAATCGATCTGCCTGCCAGGCCGCGTTTCGGCGCGCTTCCGCATCCAATTGGTGGACATCCTCAATCGAGACCAAAGAGCCCGGCGGCGTTGCGGTAAGGGTTTGTTCTACCACCCGTGCTATATCTAAAAAGCCGATCTCGCCGTTCAAAAACCGGCGTACGGCCACTTCATTAGCCGCGTTCAATATAGTAGGAACCCCCCCGCCCGATTGCAAGGCATGGCGCGCCAAAGCCAAGGCCGGAAAGCGGATTTCATCCGGGTCCTCAAAGGTGAGGGTTCGCAGCGCCGCGAAATCCAACCGCTGCGATGGCGCCGCCAGGCGCTCTGGCCAACGCAGGGCACAGGCGATCGGGGTGCGCATGTCCGGCGAGCCCAGTTGGGCGAGCACCGAACCATCCACATAGGCGACCATGCTGTGGATGACCGATTGCGGATGCACCAGGATATCGATTTGGGATTCGGCCACCGGAAACAGGTGATAGGCCTCGATCAGTTCCAACCCCTTGTTCATCATGGTGGCGGAATCGACGGAAATTTTCGCCCCCATGTCCCAGTTTGGATGGGCGATGGCCTCGCGGGCGGTCATTCGCGCCATCTCCTGCAGGCTGCGCGTACGAAAGGGGCCTCCTGACGCCGTCAAGATGATCCGTTCCACCTGGTCGGCACGATCAAAATCGAAGACTTGAAAAATCGCATTATGTTCGGAATCGACGGGGATTAAGGTCGCGCCCGCTTTGGTGACTTCAGCCATCATCAAATCACCGGCGCAGACCAGGGCTTCCTTATTGGCCAGGGCAACCGTTGCACCCCGCCGCACCGCCGCCAGGGTTGGCGCGAGACCGGCCGCCCCGACGATGGCCGCCATCACCACCTCGGCATCTTCTCGGGCCGCGGCCTCGACCACGGTATCGGGCCCCGCCGCCACGGCGATGCCGGTTCCCGCCAGCAAATCGGACAATTCATGAAAAGCGTTGGGGTCCGCCGTGACCGCGAGTTTGGCGCCAAAAGTTTTGGCCTGCTCCGCCAGCAATGTCACATTTTGATTGGCGGTGAGGGCGATCACCTCAAAGGCATCCGGATGACGCGAAACAAGGTCGAGGGTGTTGACCCCAATGGAGCCGGTGGAGCCCAGCACCGTGATCCCGCGTCGTTCCCGAACCGCTTCACGACTCATAAAGGTAGCCCCTCCAGACCCAACAATTTTAGCCCCGCCACGGCCAATGCCGCGGTGATCAATCCATCCACCCGGTCGAGGATACCACCATGGCCGGGAATCAGGTTACTGGAATCCTTAACGCCGAAATGCCGCTTCATCCCGGATTCGAAAAAATCCCCCGCCTGCGCGACAATGGCAAGCCCGGCGCTGATCACCGCCGTCGGGAATATAGACCCCTCACTCGCCACACCCGCAAGGATGCCCCCCACCAAGGCCGCCCCAACCATGCCGCCGATTAACCCGGCCCAGGTTTTCTTGGGGCTGATTGCCGTCCAAATCTTCGGCCCGCCGATCTTCGACCCCGCCACATAGGCACCGATATCCGTCGCCCAGACCACTAGAAGCAACCACAACACGGAAATCAACCCGGTTTCCGGGTCCAGGCGTAGCCAGATCAGGGCCAGACAGGGAAACCCGACATAAAGCGTTCCCACACCCTGTAAGCTCACCGAGCGTTGACCCGCCAAGGTGGCCATGCCGACAACCAGAATAACCCCGCCGAGTACAAATGCAGCGCCCCACGCGGGGGAATGGCTGCTTGCCAGAAAAATCGCGACCACCACCACGGTCACCATGGCCATGCCGCCAAAACCGAATTGCCCCCGTTCCACCAAACGGGACCATTCCCAGGCCATGCCCACGGCTGCGACGGTCATCAATGCTTCCATGAAGGGGGAGCCCAGCCCGACGGCCAGAACAACAGGCGGGATCATGACGACCGCCGATAGGATGCGCGCCCTTAATGCGCCGTCAATCCTACCCACGCGCAAATCCGTAGCGGCGATCCCGTTTCTGAAATGCCGCAACGGCGTCGGCAAAATCCGCCGCGCCAAAATCGGGCCATAGGGTGTCGACGAACAGCAATTCCGTATAGGAAAGTTGCCACAGCAGGAAATTGCTGATCCGTTGTTCGCCGCTGGTGCGGATCAGCAGATCGGGATCGGGGATATCTGCTGTCCATAACCGGCTGTTGAACAGCGCCTCATCGATGGCATCGGCATCCAAATTACCCCGGGCCACATCGCGCGCTAAATCCCGCGCGGCGGAAACGATCTCCGCCCGACTGCCGTAACTGAGCGCGACGGTCAGTTCCAATCCACCATTGGATGCGGTGCGCGCTTCCGCATCGTCGATTAAACGTTGGATATCCGGGCCGAGTTGCGCCCGATCACCAATGACCCGCAGCCGCACGCCATTCTTATGCAAGTCATTGATTTCATTTCGCAAATAAAGACGAAGCAGGCCCATCAGATCGGTTACTTCCGATTGCGGGCGCTTCCAATTTTCAGACGAAAAGCCAAACAGCGTAAGATAGCCTATCCCCATTTCCCCGGCAGCACGCACCACTTTGCGGACGGATTCGGCGCCTTGTTTATGGCCTGCCGTCCGCGGAATACTGCGCTGCTTCGCCCAACGCCCATTGCCATCCATGATGATGGCCACATGGACGGGAAGCGGCGGTTCTTCCTTGAGTTTCAGCGTATCAGCGGTCATGGGCATTCGGCAGCAGGCGCTCTAAACCTGCATGATCTCCTCTTCTTTTTGCGCCAAGGTATCGTCAATCTCCTTGATCGCGGAATCCGTTATATCTTGGATCTCTTTTCCGTAATCCCGGTGTTCGTCCTGGGAAATCTGATTGTCCTTTTCGGCATTTTTAAGTTCATCCATACCATGGCGGCGCACATTGCGGACCGCGACACGCGCTTCCTCTGCATAACGCGCGGCAACCTTGGCAAGTTCCTTCCGCCGTTCCTCCGTCAAGGGTGGGATCGGCACGCGCACCAACTGGCCATCGGAGGCCGGATTCAAGCCCAAATCCGAATCGCGAATGGCTTTTTCAACCGCCTTGAGCAGCGACCGGTCCCAGACCTGGACCGACAGCATACGCGGTTCCGGCACGCCGATGGTTCCCACCTGGCTCAGCGGCATCTGGCTGCCATAGGCATCGACGGTGATCGGTTCCAACAGGCTGGTTGAGGCACGGCCCGTGCGCAAGCCGCCGAATTCTTTATGCAGCACTTCGACGGCGCCCTGCATCCGCCGTTGCAAGTCCTTCTTGCTTGCGTTGAATTTAAACGGTTCGTCCGACATTATTTTTCTCCCGTAATCAAGGTGGACCGCCCCTCGCCGCGCACCGCGCGCGCCAGAGCATCCGCCTCGTGCAAACTAAACACCAGTATGGGAATTTGATTTTCCCGGGCAAGCGCAATGGCGGCCGCATCCATGACCTTCAGGTTACGGGCCAAGACAGCATCGTAGTTCAATCGATCAAACCGCTGCGCTGAGGGATTGGTTCTGGGGTCTGAATCGTAAACACCATCCACTTGTGTCGCCTTCATCAACACGTCGCAGCTCATTTCCACGGCGCGAAGCGCCGCCGCCGTATCCGTGGTGAAAAAGGGATTGCCCGTGCCCGCAGCGAAAATCACCACGCGCCGCTTTTCCAGATGGCGGATGGCCCGTCGGCGGATGAAAGATTCGCAGACCGTGGGCATGGGAATAGCAGATTGCACCCGGGTATCCACCCCCACAGCCTCAAGCGCGCTTTGCACGCCGATGGCGTTCATCACGGTTGCCAACATACCCATGTAATCGGCGCTGGCCCGCTCGATTCCCCGGGCCATGTCCGACACGCCCCGGAAGATATTACCGCCACCAATAACCAGGCAAACCTGCACACCCATGTCGTGTACATGCTTCACCTCATTGGCAACGCGCGACACCGTGGCGTCGTCCAGGCCAAAGGCCCGTTCCCCCATCAAGCCTTCGCCGGAAAGTTTGACGAGGATGCGATTATAGTGATTATTTACTGACATGATCCCGCCGACTACCCGAGAAAAAAGACTGTTTTTGGGCGACGAAGCGCCGTGGACGGCGGGATCATACACGAATTGCCGATTAAATAACGGTTTTTTATCGGGGTGGGAGGGTTTCGGGGCGCCTTGGTATGGCGCCCCGCAAAAGAGCGATCAGGTTCCGGCGGCCGCAGCCACTTCTGCCGCGAAATCGTCTTCTTTTTTCTCCAGGCCTTCACCGACCTGGAAGCGCAGAAAACCGGTCACAGTGATCGGCTTGCCCGACTCCTTGGCGGCGGCTTCGACCACCTTGGACACCTTGCTTTCGCCGTCGATGACGAACACTTGCTCCAACAGGCAGACTTCTTCGTAGAACTTGCGCAACCGGCCTTCGATCATTTTTTCAATGATGTTGTCGGGTTTACCGCTTTCCCGAGCCTGCTCCACCAGGACCGCTCGTTCCCGCTCGATAGCGGTGGGGTCAAGATCGTCTCGGCCCAGAGATTGCGGGTTGGTGGCGGCGATATGCATGGCAAGCTGCTTGCCCAGGGCATGCAACGCATCCGCATCGGCTTCAGACTGCAAGCCGACCAGCACACCGATCTTGCCCAGATTGGGGCGCACGGCGGTATGGATGTAGCTGGCGACCACGCCGGTCTCGACGCTAAGCGCCGCCACGCGGCGCAGGTTCATATTTTCACCAATGCTGGCGATCAGATTGGTCAAGGTTTCGGAAACCGGGGCCGACCCGCCGGGATAGGCGGTGCTCAGGGTGGCATCCAAATCGCCATCGACGCCCAGGGCGACCGTGGCCACGTTTTCCACGAAATCCTGGAAGGAATCGTTACGGGCGACAAAGTCGGTCTCGGAGTTGACCTCGGCAACAGCGGCCCGGGAACCATCCACGGCAATACCCACCAGCCCTTCGGCGGCAACACGTCCCGCTTTCTTGGCTGCTGTGGCAAGCCCCTTGGTGCGCAGCCAATCAACGGCGGCTTCGAGATCACCATCGTTTTCCGTTAAGGCCTTCTTGCAATCCATCATGCCAGCGCCGGTTTTTTCGCGCAGCTCTTTGACGAGCGAAGCGGTAATTGCAGCCATCTGTCCTGATCCTCTAATTCTCTGTAATTACGGGTGCACGGGAATGAAAGCGGCCCCGAAGGGCCGCCAATTTTAAGTCGGGTTAGGCCCCGGCGGGTGTTTCCGCCGCGCCATCCGCAGCAGCCGCATCCGCGACTTCCGCATCGGTCGGAATTTCTACCTCTGGAACCTCTTCCATCTCGCCGACATCCATGCCGGACGCGCTCATTTCCGCCTGCAAGCCATCCAGAACCGCACCCGCCATCAGTTCGCAATACAAGGTGATGGCACGGATGGAATCATCGTTGCCGGGGATCAAATAATCCACACCGGCGGGGTTGCAGTTGGAATCGACGACAGCGACCACCGGAATACCCAGCTTCTTCGCTTCGTTGACCGCGATCGCTTCCTTGTTGACGTCGATCACGAATAGGACGCCCGGCAGGCCGCCCATATCCTTGATGCCGCCCAGGGTAAGCTCCAGCTTTTCATGTTCGCGGGTCAGACCCAAAAGCTCTTTCTTTGTGAACCCCAGATTTTCGCCACCGAGGGTTTCGTCCAGCTCCTTCAGGCGCCGAATGGACCCGGAAACCGTGTTCCAGTTGGTGAGCATACCGCCCAGCCAACGGTGGTTCACATAATATTGGCCGCAGCGCTTCGCCGTATCGGCAACGACCTCTTGGGCTTGGCGCTTGGTGCCAACGAACAGTACCCGGCCCCCATCGGAAACCACCTGGCGGATAAACGCCATCGCCTGGTGAAGCATGGGGACGGTCTGCTGCAGATCGATGATATGCACACCGTTCCGGTCACCGAACAGATAGGGTTCCATCCGGGGGTTCCAACGACGGGTGGTGTGGCCGTAATGCGCGCCAGCTTCCAACAGCTGACGCATGCTGAACACGGGAAGTGCCATGGTGAGTTCCTTCTTCTCCGGTTGATCCTCCGCGGGTCGTTTGTCCGATTTTCGGACACCGGAGCGACAAGACGATGAATTTGCACCGCCGCCGCAAAACCCGCGTGTGGGTTGATGGGCGGTTCCTTACCCGCCGATTCGCCGGAAATCAAGTGAAAAGCGGATAAAACGCTCTGAATGGCCCGTCAAATCTCCCGCACGTCGGCGACCCCGGCGATGGACTTCAGGGACTGCAGCAGGTCAGCAGACACCGCATAGGTATTTTTTAGCAGCAAAACGGCCTGCTGATCCGGGGCGAGATTGACCATCAGCCGGATTTCCCCGCGCCCGCGCCGCCCGCGCTCGATGGTCTCCACCAGGGGCCGCACCGCCAATTCGGAGTCGATGAGGATTTCCAACCCCGCCGCGGTCTTGGCGGAGACCTCATCCAGGGAGTCCAAATCATTGGCGGTCAGCCGCACCGAATCCCCATCAAAGGAGGCGCTCACCTTGAGGAACAGGTTGTTTCCAGGCTCCAACCGGTCCCGATGAGCCGACAGCAATTCGGAGAACAAGGTGACCTCATACATGCCCGTGGCGTCAGAAAGCTGCACGAAAGCGAACCGGTTCCCCTTGCCGGACGTGCGTTCTTTCTTGCTGATCACCGTCCCCGCCATGCGCGCCGGGCCAGACTGGCCCTGCCGGGTCAGTTCCGCGATGGAGACCACATTCAAACGCCGCAGGCTGACGCCATAGGCATCCAACGGATGGGCCGACAAATAAAAGCCGACCGCGCCAAGTTCTTCGCGCAGGCGATCCATCATCGCCCATTCGGGCACATTGGGCAGCTTGATGGCCGGCTGGCTGTCCGCGTCCGCCCCGCCGAACAGCCCGATCTGATCGCTGGCCCGGTCGGCGGCGGCGGCGGCGGCATGGCGCAGCAGGGTTTCCACCCCGTCATGCACCTTGCGCCGGTTGGGTTCCAAGCCATCGAAGGCCCCGGCGCGGGCCAGGTTCTCCATCTGCCGTTTATTGATCAAATGGGGATCGATCCGCAGGGCAAAATCGGACAGGTCCTTGAAAGGCCCGGTTTCCTCGCGGGTTTGCACCAACGCCCGCATGGCCGCCGCGCCCACATTCTTGATCGCCGCCAGCGCGTAGCGCACGGCGAGTTTTCCCTCGCCATCGGTTTCGACGGAAAACACCACCTGCGACCGGTTGATATCGGGTGGCAGCACGGCGATGCCTTGGCGGTCCAGTTCCTGCCGGAAAACGTTCAGCTTATCCGTATTGTTGATATCCAGGGTCATGGAGGCGGCCAGGAACTGCACCGGATAGTTGGCCTTCAACCAGGCGGTCTGATAGGCCACCAGGGCATAGGCCGCCGCGTGGGATTTATTGAAGCCGTAATTGGCGAATTTCGCCACCAGCTCGAAGATATCCTCGGCCTTCGCGCGGGGCACGCCCCGGGCCTCCGCGCCATCGGTGAAGATGACCTTCTGCTTA
Organism: Magnetospiraceae bacterium; assembly: GCA_049605255.1. Classification (GTDB taxonomy): domain Bacteria; phylum Pseudomonadota; class Alphaproteobacteria; order Rhodospirillales; family JBMYUJ01; genus JBMYUJ01. The sequence continues at coordinate 52,887 of JBMYUJ010000008.1, read as the reverse complement.
TCCATCTCTTCTTGGATTTTCTTGCCCATGGCGCGGCGCAGCAGGTCGGCGCCGCCCAGCGAATAGCCGGAAAGCTCCTGGGCGATCTGCATTACCTGTTCCTGGTAGATCATGATCCCGTGGGTTTCCTTGAGGATCGGCTCCAAGGTGGGATACAGGTAATCGGGCTGTTCCTCCCCATGCTTACGGCGAATGTAGCTGGGAATATTGTCCATGGGACCGGGCCGGTAGAGGGCGACCACGGCGATCAGGTCTTCCAGGCTATCGGGCTTCATGCTGCGCAGCACATCGCGCATGCCCGCGCTTTCCAACTGGAACACGCCGACCGTATGGCCTTTGCCCAACATCTCGAAGGTGGCCGGATCATCGAACGGCAGATGGGAAAGATCCAGATCGGGATCGCCAATCAATGCCACCGCATTGGCCAGTACGGTCAGGGTCTTGAGGCCGAGGAAGTCAAACTTCACCAGGCCCGCGCTTTCCACGAATTTCATATTGAATTGGGTCACCGGCATGTCGGACCGGGGATCGCGATATAACGGCACCAATTCATCCAAAGGCCGATCGCCGATCACCACCCCGGCGGCATGGGTGGAGGCATGGCGGTACAGCCCTTCGAGCGACAGCCCGATCTCCACCAGACGCGCGACCGTATCATCCTCGCGGATCATGGATTTCAGTTGCGGCTCGCCATCCACGGCCTGGCGCAGGGTCACCGGCTTGGCGGGGTTGTTGGGCACCAGCTTGCAGATGCGGTCGACCTGTCCGTAGGGCATTTCCAACACCCGCCCCACATCGCGCAGCACCGCCCGGGCCTGCAGCTTTCCGAAGGTGATGATCTGGGCGACTTTATCCCGCCCGTATTTGTCCTGCACGTAATGGATCACCTCATCCCGGCGGTCCTGACAGAAATCGATGTCGAAGTCCGGCATGGACACCCGCTCCGGGTTCAAGAACCGTTCGAACAGGAGCCCGAAGCGCAGCGGATCAAGGTCGGTAATGGTCAACGCCCAGGCAACCACCGAGCCCGCGCCGGAGCCGCGCCCCGGCCCCACGGGAATGCCCTGTTCCTTGGACCATTGGATAAAGTCGGCAACGATCAGGAAATAGCCGGGAAAGCCCATCTGCACGATCACGTCCAGCTCGTAAGCAAGCCGGTCTTCGTAGGGCTTGGCGGTTGCCGCACGGGCCGCCGCATCCATCTCTCCGGTATAGACCTGCGCGTTAAGTCGCTTTTCCAAGCCGCGCGCCGCTTGGTGCCGCAGCTCCGCCTCCTCGTCCCGCCCGTCGCCGGTATCATAGGGCGGCAGAATCGGCTTCACGAATTCCAGCATGAAGGCGCAGCGGCGGGCGATCACCAGGGTATTTTCGATGGCCTCCGGCAGGTCGGAGAACAGCGCCCGCATCTCGGCGGGGGTTTTCAGGCGATGATCTGGCGTCAGGCGCCGCCGCTCCGATTCCGAGAGATAGGCGCCTGCGGCGATGCAGATCAACGCATCATGGGCGTCATATTCCTCCTCATCCAGGAAATAGGCCGCGTTGGTCGCCACCAATGGCAGGTCGAGATCATAGGCAAGATCGATGAGGCCGCCTTCACTCAACCGTTCGGCATCTACCCCGTGACGGCTGATCTCCACATAGCAGGCGCCCGGAAAAATACCGACGAGGTCCTGCAATAGAACTTGCGCCTTATCGCCCTGCCCGGTCGCCAGCAAGCGCCCAATGGGCCCCGCCGCGCCGCCGGTCAGTAGAATCAACCCCGCGCCTCGGGGGGCCAAATCGGCGAGGGAAATTTGCGGCTCGGTCGGATCAGGGGAATCGAGAAACGCTTTGGACACCAGCTTCAGGAGATTGTGGTAGCCGATTTCATTTTGCACCAGAAGGACGATCCGGTCTGCCCCCTCCATGTCTTGGCGTTGCAGCGCCAGCTCGCACCCCAAGATGGGCTGCACCCCAGCCGCGGCGCATTCCTTGGAAAACTCCATGGCGCCGAACAGATTGTTGGAATCGGTGACCGCCACCGCTGGCATGCCGAGCTTGCGGCACCGCGCCGTCAACTGCTTGATCCGCACCGCCCCTTCGGACAGCGAATAGGCTGAATGCACGCGCAGATGCACGAAATCCGCATGGCTCACGAAGCGACAATTCCTTCTCTTATGACTTTCCGAACCGGTCGAACAGGGTTCCACAGGCGGGCGCGAATGTCACTGTGGAAAACCGTCGCCTGCCGGGGTAACCTGCGCCGCTTTTGATTTATCGGGGGGAAAAGTCGTGTGGCCTAAAAACGTCCAGGATCAGGAAAAACGCGCCGCTGGCGAGGCCGCTGCAGAGTTGGTAAAGGACGGCATGTTACTAGGCATCGGCACCGGTTCCACGGTCGCCTTTTTCATCGACGCCCTGGGCGCACGGGTGGCTGCGGGGCTGTCCGTTTCCGGCATTCCCACCTCCGAAGCCACGGCGGCCCATTGCACCCGGCTCGGCATTCCCCTGGTGGATTTTAAGGAGGTTTCAAGGTTGGACCTCACCGTCGATGGGGCAGATGAAGTGGATCAGAATTTTCAGATGATCAAAGGCGGTGGGGGCGCCTTGTTGCGGGAGAAACTTGTCGCCGAAGCGGCGAATCATGTGGCCATTATCGCAGATTCATCGAAACGGGTAGAGACCCTGGGTGCCTTCCCCCTCCCCGTGGAGATCGTCCGTTTTGCCCACGAACAAACCTGCCGCCGAATTGCCGCGTTGGGCATCGAATTCAACATTCGGCAAATAGCGGGAATCGAGTTCATCACCGACAATGGCAATCTCATTTTGGATTGTCGGATGGCATCGATCCCCGACCCCATAGGTCTTCACAAAAAGTTGATCGAGATCACCGGCGTGGTGGAGACGGGACTTTTTATCAATCTTTGCCAAACGCTTGTCATTGGCCGCGGGACGGATACAGAGGTATTCGAAAACCCCCAACCTGTGTGATAATTGCCTGAAATTCCCTGTAAAACGTAACTGCCGCTGGACAATTGCCCCTATTCCTTAATAAAATAGTGGGAAATTAGAGGTGTAGGATAAATGTCGAAATTGCGCTGGGGTCAAAAAATGGCAGCTTCTACCTCACATGTTGAGGCCGTTGATCCGGCTATCCAGATGCGGGCTAAGCGTGTGGAAGAAGCCGCTGAAGCCGCAAGTCCGGAGCGCAAACGAAAACGCCTGATCGATGGGATTGCCATCGCCTGCTCTGTGGCGGTGATAGGATATCTGGGCGTCTTAATGATTCAGCAGCGCGTCGCGCTGGTTGAAGAACTGGAGAATGTGGACCAGCAGATTGCCCAGGGCGAGGATATGACGCCCGAACAACTGGGCCAGATTTCCACGGCTGCCGGGGAGTAAGCTTAAAGTTCTATCAACGTCCCGGTTTGCAGTTGGACCGTGCGATCCATACGACGGGCCATGTCTGGGTTGTGGGTGGCAATAAGCGCCGCTAGGCCTTGATCCCGTACCCGTTCCACCATGATCTTGAACACAGAATCCGCCGTTTCCGGATCCAGGTTTCCCGTGGGTTCATCGGCCAGCAACAACGCCGGTTCATTGGCCAGCGCCCGGGCGATGGCGACCCGTTGCTGCTCCCCGCCAGAGAGTTCCCCCGGGCGATGGGTGAGGCGCTCGCCCAATCCCATACGATCTAACAGATCTCGCGCCCGCGCCTGCGCCTCGGATTTCGAGATACCGGCGATGATCCGGGGCATTGCCACGTTTTCTTCCGCCGTGAATTCCGCCAAAAGATGGTGATATTGATAGACAAAACCCAGCTGTTGGCGGCGCACCATCGTTCGCTGGGAATCGCTGGCGCCCGAACAATCCTCACCGTTAATCAACACAGCGCCGGATGACGGTTTTTCCAGCAGCCCGGCGATATGCAGCAAGGTGGATTTACCTGCGCCGGACGGCCCGACCAAAGCCACCAATTCCCCCTTTTGAATGGTAAAATCGATCCCCCTCAGCACGTCCAAGGTGCCGCCGCCACCCTGCTTAAACGTGCGGGTGACGCCAGAGAGTTGCAGCGCCGCGTCACTCATTCGTAGCGCAAAGCCTCCACGGGATCGAGACGCGCCGCCCGCCAGGACGGATACAAGGTGGCCAGGAACGACAAGCCGATCCCCATGGCAACCACTGCTGTAACTTCTGTCGGGTCGATCTTGGCGGGCAGATGGGACAGGAAATAAATCTCGGCAGAAAAGAGTTCGGTTCCGGTCAGGGTTTGTATCCCCTGGCGGATGGACTCGATATTCAGGCAGAACAATAAACCCAATGCCAAACCGAACAGGGTGCCGATGACACCGATACTGGCACCCGAGAGGAAAAACACCCGCATCACCATGCCGCGTGTGGCCCCCATGGTGCGCAGGATCGCGATGTCCCGCCCCTTGTCCTTCACCAGCATGATCAGGCCGGAGATGATATTGAAGGCCGCAACGATGATGATCAGCGTCAGAATCAGGAACATCACGTTACGTTCCACCTGTAGCGCCGTGAAATAGCTGGCGTTAATGCGCTCCCATTCCACGGCCCTGAGGCCCTCTAAGCCCAGCACCTCTTTTGCGACCTTTCCCGCATCATCCGCGTGGGTGAGTTTCAGTTCCAGGTAATCCACCCGGTCACCGCGTTTGAAATATTTCTGTGCTTCTTCCAGGGGCATGAAAACAAAGCTGGAGTCATATTCATACATCCCCACATTGAAGGTGCCGGCGATGGTATAGGCCTTCATGCGCGGCGCCGTACCAAACGGCGTGGCATTGCCCTTTGGGGAAATGAGCGTGACCTTATCGCCCGCGCGCAACCCCAACGCCGCCGCCAGACGCCCCCCGAGAATGACCGAATCCTTGAGCTTGATGGCCTCCGCCGAGCCGATATTGATGCGGCCAGCGGCAATATTATTGGCCAGAAAATCATCGGGGCGAATCCCCCGAACCAGCGCGCCGCGTGCGCTGTTCGGCCCGGTGGCCATAACCTGCCCCTCGATGGTCGGGGTGACGGAGACCACGCCGGGCAATGTGGCAACCCGCGCCGCTGCCGCATCATAATCGGGCAGGTAACCGGAATAGGCATACACGTTCACATGGCCGTTCAGGCCGAGAATGCGGGTGAGGAGGTCGCTACGAAACCCGTTCATTACCGACATGACAATGATCAAGGTGGCCACGCCCAAGCCGATGCCAAGCAGGGAAAACCAGGCGATGACGGAAACGAAGCCTTCCCGTCGCCGGGCCCGCAAATAGCGAAAGGCGACCATTCTTTCGAAGCGGGAGAACACAATCCTAACCTATGAGCCGGATACGGGCGTCTTCCAAGGAGAGTTCCTCCTTCACGCCGGTTCGACGGTTCTTTACCTCGACCACGCCGGATTTCAGCCCGCGCGGCCCAATGGCCACCTGCCAGGGCAGACCGATTAGATCCATATCCGCGAACTTTGCTCCGGCTCGTTCATTTCGATCATCATACAGGCAGTCGATCCCCACATCCCGCAGGCGCCCATACAAGGCCTCGCAGGCCGCGTCACAATCCGCATCGCCGGGGCGCAGGTTGATGATCCCCGCATGGAACGGGGTCACGGCGTCGGGCCAGATGATTCCCGCATCGTCATGGCTGGCTTCGATGATAGCGCCGACCAGTCGGGAAACCCCAATGCCGTAGGATCCCATCTCGACCGCCATATCCTTGCCGTCGGGCCCGGTCACCACCGCATTCATGGGCGCGGAATATTTGGTGCCGAAATTGAAGATATGGCCTACCTCGATGCCACGGGCAGTCACCAACTTATCACCCAGGGCCGCCTCTTGCGCCGGATCGTGTTTTTCGTCCGTTGCCGCGTAGGCACTGGTATAGCGGTTCACAATGGTCTGCAGATTTGCCGGATTGCTGTAATCCACGTCTTCCGCCGAAAGATCCATATCCAGGAAATTCCGATGGCAGAATACCTGTGATTCGCCGGTATCCGCCAAAATCAGAAATTCGTGGCTCATATCCCCACCGATGGGGCCCGTATCGGCCTGCATGGGAATGGCCTTCAATCCCAGGCGGGCAAAGGTGCGTAAATACGCGACGAAAAACTTGTTGTAAGAAACCCGCGCCGATGCCGCGTCGAGATCGAAGGAATAAGCATCCTTCATCAGAAACTCGCGCCCACGCATCACGCCAAACCGGGGGCGCACTTCATCGCGGAACTTCCACTGGATATGGTACAGCAGCTTGGGAAGATCCTTGTACGACCGCACGCTGCCGCGAAACACCTCGGTGATCAGTTCCTCATTGGTTGGGCCATAGAGCATTTCACGCCCGTGCCGGTCGGTTATGCGCAGCATTTCCGGCCCATAGGCGTCGTAGCGCCCGCTTTCCCGCCACAGGTCGGCCGCCTGGATGGTGGGCATCAACATTTCCTGGCACCCGGCGCGGTCTTGTTCTTCGCGCACGATCTGCTCGATCTTTTTAAGGACGGCGAATCCCAGAGGCAACCAAGAATAAATACCGGCCGCCGATTGCCGGATCATGCCGGATCGCAGCATCAAGCGGTGGGAAACGATTTGCGCCTCCGACGGAGTTTCTTTCAACGTCGGCAGGAAATATTCGGACAAACGCATCGGAAAAGTCTTTCTGAACTGACAGACGAAGCGGCGCCATTGCAGGCGAGATCGCCCGGAGTGTCAAGAACCGTAAACGGCCTCGCAACGGTCCGACAGCTTTTTCCGGTCCCCTGCCGCGAGCGGCACCCCCGCTACATAGGGAATATCGCCCAAAACGGTGGCCGCCACCGCGACACCGGAACCGACCGTGCCATAGCTGGCCGATCCCGCTAACTCCAAACTCACTTGAACAGAATCTGGCAAGGTTGCGATGGGCGTCACCTGCGGTGCCCCGATTAACCGGAAACACTCCGCCTGCGTTAGGGATACCGCCTGGCCAAGCGACCCTGTGGAAGCGGCCGGGGTATTGCCCGACATGGCCACGGCGGAAAAGACGAGTGTGAGCGCCAAAACGGCGACGGGGAGGATACGTAGCATAACAATCCGTTCGCATAACGTCAGTCCACGGCACAATTAAACCGCAAACCCAATTAAGAAAGGCCTAAGATCAAATAAGCTCAAGCAGTTAGCCATCTGATGCGGCGATGCTTATACAGGAAATTGAGGCGTTGTCAGGGCAAATCTGATTGGCTATGGTCATCGATGGAAAAATTAACGTTTCCGTCACCCGCGCGCCATTGTTCATCAGAGGGGGTTAGACTTGTTGCGGTTGGTTAGCCTGGGCGCGTCCCTCCTCATCCTCTGGCTGCTGCTCTCTGGGCATTACGATGCTCTGCTGATCGGGTTGGGTGTGGCCTCCACACTTTTGGTGGTGTATGTCACCAGCCGCATGGAAGCAGTGGACGAGGAAGGCCATCCGATCCACGTGATCACCAGCGCCGTGACCTATATGCCCTGGCTCATGTGGGCGATCGTGAAATCCAACATCGATGTGGCGAAAATTATCCTGTCCAAGGATATGAAGCTGTCCACAAATCTCATTGAGATTAAAGCGACACAACATTCGGACCTGGGCCGGGTTATCTACGCCAATTCCATCACATTGACCCCGGGCACCGTCACGCTTTCGGTCAATGGGGAGATGATGACGATTCATGGCCTGACCCGCGAGGCGTCGGACGATGTGCTCACCGGTGATATGGACCGCCGGGTATCGGCCTTGGAGGTTTAGGATGTTTGCCGCAACTGCCATCGCCCTGATTGTCGCCATGGCCCTGGCCCTCGCCCGGGCGCTGCTGGGCCCGACCCTGTATGACCGGATTCTCGCGGTGAACACTTTCGGCACTAAAACCGTGTTGTTCATCGCGGTACTTGGCTTCCTGATGGGACGGCCGGAATTTGCCGATATCGCCCTGGTATATGCGCTGATCAACTTCATCGGCACCATCGCGGTGGCCAAGTTCTTCAAGTTCAACGATCTTGGTGGCCCGGTAACCGACGACGACTGGCGGGACCTATAAAGATCATGGGCATTATTCTGGATATTCTCTCTGCCATCTGCCTGATCGGGGGCTCTGCCATCACCGTGATCGGCACCGTGGGCCTGATTCGCTTTCCCGATGTCTATGCCCGCATGCATGCCACGGGAATGACCGATACCCTGGGCGCCGGATTGATCATTCTCGGTTTGGTCTTGCAAGCGACCGGTATTCTGATGGCGATCAAACTCGTGATGATCATCGTGTTTCTTCTGTATACCAGCCCCATTTCCACCCATGCGCTGGCGCGCGCGGCCATCGCGGGCGGCCTGCGCCCCTGGCTGAACGCGCCTGACCAAGATCCGGCACCGGAATCGGAAACGGCCCCTGAGAAGGACGCGGAATAATGGAAATCGTCATTGATGTCGCGATTCTCAGCCTGATGATGGCGACCGCCGTGGGCATTGTCCGTATTCACAATCTGTTCGCGGTGGTCATGCTGTTGGGCATCTTCAGCCTGTTGGCGGCCCTGTTGTATGTGGTGCTGGATGCGGTGGACGTGGCCTTTACCGAAGCCGCAGTGGGCGCGGGCATTTCCACGGTCTTGATGCTCGGCACCTTGGTGCTCACCTCGGATCGGGAAAAAGGCCCCTATGGGGTGCAAATCGTGCCGCTTGCCGTTGTCCTGGTGACCGGCGCGGCACTCATGTACGGCACCCTGGACATGCCTCGATTTGGCGATCCGAATGCGCCGGCCCATAACCATGTGGCGCCTCATTACATCACCAAATCCGGCGAAGAGGTGGGGCCGCCCAATATCGTTACCTCCGTGCTGGCCAGCTACCGAGGATTCGATACCTTGGGCGAGGTCGCGGTGATCTTCACCGCCGGCGCGGGCGTTATGACCCTGCTCGGCCGCGGTGTAGTCAGCCGTCGTCGACGGCGGCGTTCTGAAGGTGAGGCGACGGAGGCAGACCGGATATGATCGAAAAACCGATTCTGCGCGTTGGCGCCAAGTTGCTCACGCCCCCCATTTTGCTGTTCGCCCTTTATGTGCAATTCCATGGGGATTACGGGCCTGGTGGTGGGTTCCAGGCCGGTGTGATTTTCGCCTCAGGTTACATTCTTTACGCCCTGGTGTTCGGCCTAGAGAATGCGCGAAAAATTCTCCCCGACCATGTCCGACGATTTTTACTCTCGGCAGGGCTGTTGCTGTATGCCTCCGTCGGGGTTTTCAGTCTGATCATGGGCGGTAACTATCTCAATTATTCCGTTCTTGCCGATGATCATTTGCATGGTCAACATCTGGGCATCAACGTGATTGAATTCGGGGTCGGCACCACGGTGTTCGCGGCCATGGTCACCATCTTTTTTGTGTTCGCCGGGCAAGAAAAGCCCGGGGATGAATAAGCGGGCGATTCGTGATCGGATTATTTAACTATTGGGTGGTGATCGTGCTGATGATGATCGGATTTTATCTGGTCATCGCGCGGGGCAACTTGATCAAGAAGCTGGTGGGTCTGAACGTGTTTCAGATCTCTGTCTTCGTGCTTTACATCACCGTGGGAAAGATGGAGGGGGGCACCGCGCCCATTCTGGACCCGGCCATCACCCTTTACTCCAACCCCCTGCCCCATGTGCTGATCCTCACCGCCATTGTGGTGGGGGTGGCGACAACGGCGCTGGGCCTCGCCCTGGTTGTGCGCATTCGGGAGAGCTTCGGATCTATCGAAGATGCCGATATCAATGCCCAGGAACTACAGGATGAACTAGGCGGAGAAGAACAGGCATGATCTCTGCCCATTTTCCCATTCTTCAGGTGGTTATTCCCCTGATGGCAGCCCCCACCTGCGTGATTTTGCGCAAGGCCAATCTGGTCTGGGGGGTCGCTCTGGCCGCGGTCTGGATTGCGTTTGGATTATCGATTTCCGTCGTCTATCGGGTTTTGACCGAAGGCACCATTTCCTACCATATCGGAGACTGGGCACCGCCTATCGGCATCGAATACCGGATCGACACCCCCGCCGCGCTGGTCTTGCTGATCGTGACCCTGATCGGGGTGGCGGTGATGACCTACGCCCGGCCCAGTGTGATGCGGGAGATCGTGCGCGACCGGATTTATTTGTTCTATACCAACTTTCTGCTCTGCTTGACCGGCCTGATGGGCATGACGGTAACGGGCGACGCCTTTAACCTGTTCGTGTTCTTGGAGATTTCCTCTCTGTCCACCTATGTGCTGGTGGCCATGGGTAAGGACCGGCGCGCCCTGGTCGCCGCGTTCCGCTACCTGATCCTCGGCACCATCGGTGCCACCTTCTATGTGATCGGCATCGGCCTGCTGTACATGATGACGGGCACGCTGAACATCGTCGATCTGGCGACCCAGCTTTCGCAGGTAAATGCGGATGGCACCATGGTGGCTAGCTCGCGCACCGTGCTGGTAGCGCTCGCCTTCCTGACCGTCGGGTTGAGCCTGAAGCTGGCCCTGTTCCCCCTGCATCTCTGGCTGCCCAACGCCTATACCTACGCGCCCTCGGTGGTGACCGCCTTCCTGGCGGGGACGGCGACCAAGGTCGCGGTTTATGTGATGCTGCGCATCTTCTTCACGGTGTTTGGTCCTGAAGGGTCCCCCATTTCCTTCCAAGGTATCGGGCCGATCCTGGAACTGATGGCCATCGCGGGCATGTTTGCCGCCTCCTTGGTGGCGATCTTCCAGATGGATGTGAAGCGCATGCTGGCCTATTCCAGCGTCGCGCAAATCGGCTACATCATGCTCGGCATCGCGCTGGCATCGGAAACCGGTATCACAGCGGGATTGGTGCATATGTTCAACCATGCCCTGATCAAGACCGCCCTGTTCATGGCTGTTGGCTGTTTGGTCTGGCGGGTGGGCTCGTCCCATATCAACGCCTTCGCGGGGATGGGCCGGGAGATGCCGCTGACCTTCGCCGTCTTCGTGATCGGTGGGCTGAGCCTGATCGGCGTGCCCCTCACGGTCGGTTTCATCAGCAAATGGCAATTGATGCTGGCGACCCTGGAGGCCGGACAATGGCCGGTCACCCTGTTGATCGCTGCCTCCTCCCTGCTTGCCGTGATCTATATTTGGCGGGTGGTGGAGATCGGCTATTTCCGCAGTCCGCCGGAGAATACCGGAGAGGTCACGGCGCAAGGGGAAGCCCCCCTGATGATGCTGTTTCCCATGGCCTTGATGGCGGCGCTGACCTTGTATTTCGGTATTGATTCGGGCCTGACCATGGGCATGGCCACGGAAGCCGCCCAAGCCTTGGTGGGAGGCGCCCCATGACGCCGGAATTCGCCATCGTCGCCGCGCTGCTGCTGCCGTTCCTGGGGCTGCTGCCCATCTGGGCGGGCAGCGAGAACCCCAACCGGCGGGAAGCCGCCACCCTGGTGACCGGCGCCCTGACTTTCATTGCCGTAATCTCTCTGATCCCTCCGGTGATGGCGGGCGAACGACCCGAGGTCACCCTGCTGGAAATGATGCCCGGGCTGTCGCTTACCTTGAAGGTGGAGCCGCTGGGCCTTTTGTTTGCCTGCATCGCGAGCTTCCTGTGGATGGTCACCACCATCTATGCCATCGGCTATATGCGGGGCCATGGCGAGCAGAACCAGACCCGGTTTTACCTCTGTTTCGCGATTGCCATCGGCAGTGCCATAGGCGTCGCTTTTGCAGGCAACCTGCTGACCCTGTTCGTGTTCTACGAAACCCTGACCATCTCCACCTATCCCCTGGTGACCCACGCGCAGACGGAAGATGCCCGGCGCGGTGGGCGCACCTATATGGGCATCTTGCTGGGGACCTCCATCGGATTTCAGCTTCCCGCGCTGATCTGGATCTGGCACCTGACCGGAACGCTCGACTTCACCCCCGGCGGTATTCTGAAGGATGTGGGCGACCCTCGGATCTTGAGCGCCCTTTTGGTGTTGTTCACCTTCGGCGTGGGTAAGGCGGCATTGATGCCCTTCCACCGCTGGCTGCCCGCCGCCATGGTGGCCCCGACCCCGGTGAGCGCCTTGTTGCACGCGGTGGCGGTGGTGAAGGCCGGTGTGTTCACGGTGTTGAAGGTCACCGTCTATATTTTCGGTATCGATGTGGTGCGCACCCTACCCGCCAGCGACTTCCTGATTTATGTAGCGGCGGCAACGATCCTGCTGGGCTCTCTTGTCGCCATGCGCCAGGATAATTTGAAGCGGCGGCTCGCCTATTCCACGGTCAGCCAGCTATCCTACATCGTGATGGCGGCCATGCTGGCCACCCATTGGGGGGTGATCGGGGGCGGCGCGCATATCCTGATGCATGCGTTTGGCAAGATCACCCTGTTCTTCTGCGCCGGCGCCATCCTGGTCGCCGCCCATAAGACCGAGGTCAGCCAGCTTTCCGGCATCGGCAAGCGCATGCCCTGGACCATGACCGCCTTTTTGATCGGCGCCCTATCCATCATCGGCATGCCCCTGCTGGGTGGCCTGTGGAGCAAATGGTTCATCGCCCTTGGCGCCCTGGAAGCGGATAAGATTTTCGTGGTGGTGGTGCTGATGATTAGCTCCCTGCTAAACATCGCCTATCTGCTGCCGATCCCCATCCGCGCTTTCCTGGGCAAGGAGCCAGAACCCAATCATCATGAGGATCATGGGGAGAATCATGACGATGCACATGGGGACGGACATCATGACAGTCATGATCATGGCGAAGCGCCCCTCCCGATCCTGCTGGCCCAATCCTTCACTGCGGCGGGCTGCGTGGTGCTGTTCTTCTTCCCCGATCCGGTGCAACGCCTATTGGAATCGGTGGCCAGCGCCCTACCTTAAGGGTTTTCCCAATCGTTATCCGACCTGACGGCAGAAATGGCGGCCTTGCCATTGCGGCGGCTGGAACGGATTGATGATCATCCACATGCCGCCTTGCTGGGGCACGAACTGCACCCGAAAACGCTCGCCCCGGACCATGTCGGTGAAATCTGCGTAGCCGTTTTCACCTTGAAACGTATAGTACGCATTGGGGCTGCGCACCTCGCCCACCGTGTAGAGGGTATATTGCCCCGTGGGAACAACACCGGTGATATTCGGGGTTGGCCCACCGCTCCAGGTGGTGCCGGATTGGGCAACATATTCCACGTTGACCCGCATCTGCGCCGCGACACCCCCCAGATCGCAGATAAAATTCATCTGCTGCGCGGCCTGGGCAGACGTCATGGAGGCAGCCAAAAGCCCCATCACCACCAGCATTGGCCAAGGTAACCAGGGACGGTTTTTCATCTGACCTACTCCCGCATAGAGAACGCCACACTCAGAAGATGGGAGCCCCCCTGCCGGATGTATAGCCCCTTACAGAAAATACGCGATCAGGAATACGGCCAGCAGCAGGGCGACGCCCATCGCGGTAGACCCGATGGTCCAGGGGCGTGCCAGGATGCCATGTGGTCCATGATGGCGGAAAACCCCGGCAATCACCAACTCGACCTTACGCCGCCATAGGACTCGAATGGTCCGATCCACAGGGCTGAAAGTCTCCACGAACCAATGGGCCGCCTTGGGCAGCAGCTTGCGGTAGCTCCAATCGAAATCCAGGGTGATGGTCAGGGTCCGCTTCATCATCGGCAGCAGGACGAAGAACGCCAGCCCCGACATTAGCAACAGTTGCAGCATGTTCACCACATGGGGGACCGTGTAGGGCACGTAATCCACCGGATAGGGCAGGATTTTATAGAGCGGTTCCGGCCAGACGCCGAGCCCAACGCAGAACACCGCGAACAGGATCATGGCGAGGCGCATGGACCAGGGCGGGTCCGGCGGTCGCAAGCCGGAATCCTTCTGGAAAAAGACAAACCATGGATATTTGATTCCCGCATGCAGGAACACCCCGGCAGAGGCCGCCATCAGCATGAACCAGACGAAGGCCATATGCTGGTCTGCGGCCGACTGGCTGATCATGGATTTACTGATGAAGCCGGAGGTAAAGGGGAAGGACGAAATGGCGAGCGCGCCGATGGTGCCGCACACCGTGGTCAGCGGCATACTTTGGAACAGGCCGCCAAGGTCGGTACATTTGCTCTTGCCGGTCTGATAAAGCACGGCCCCGGCGGACATCAACAACAGCCCTTTGTAGATGATATGGGTAAAAGCGTGGGCCGCCGCACCGTTCAGCGCCATCTCCGTGCCGATCCCCACGCCGACCACCATGAAACCCACCTGATTGACGATGGAATAGGCCAGGATGCGGCGCATATCGTTTTCCAACAGCGCGTAGATGATGCCGTAGAAAATCATGATCACGCCCACGACGATCAGAATTTCCGTACCCGGGAAGCCGCGGATCAGCACATAGACCGCCGTTTTGGTGGTGAAGGCGCTCAGGAACACCGTGCCGCTGAAAGAGGCCTTGGGATAGGCATCGGGCAGCCAGGGGGAGAAAGGCGGCGCCGCCGCATTCAACAACACACCGATCAGGATCAACCAGACCGCCAGGGTCTCCGCCTTCATGGCCACGAAGGCGATGGAACCGGTTTGGGTGACGTAAAGCAAGATGCCCGTCATCAGGAAAGCGCCGCCCAGCATATGCACCAGCAAATAGCGGAGAGAAACCTTCAGGGCGCCATCCGTACCTTGCGACAAAATCACGGCGGCGGAGGCAAGCGCCATCAGCTCCCAAAACACGAACACGGTCACCAGATCACCCGCCTGGGCCACGCCCACGGCGCCACCCGCATAGATGAAAGCAGCCATCAGTTCCATGGTCTTTTCCTGGCGCAGGGCAAATAGCCCGCCGCCGAAGGCCATGATCATGAAAATGGTCGCGAACACCCGGCTAAGTTCATCGTTCCGCACGAGGACCAATTGGTATTCCGCCACGGTGTAGGTACCGCCGATCCCGAGCGGCGTGCCCCACAAGATAATCAGGCCGATGAGCGGCAGGCCGAGGATAAGCGCGGTGCGTTGGGCCTTGCCCACAAAGGGCATCAAGACGGCGCCGAGGATCAGAACCAGACTGGCGGGGAAGGCATCAATCATCGTAGTAGCTATCCTTCCGCTTCAGAAACTTGCCGATACCCTTGGCGAAAATCACCATGGCCGCGCAGGTCACGAACCCATACCAGGAATAAAAGCCGAAGGTGCCATCGATGCCGAAATGGGGATGGCCGTGCATGAACAGATCAAACAGGGTGAGAACCACCAAAAGCCCGATCCCATAACGCCACATGAGCTTGATGCTCTCCGGGCGAACCAGCCAATGTTTCTTTTCCGTGGAGTCCGTTTCCATCGCTTGCCGCATGCTCCCCTGAAAGGCCGCTAACGTCCTTCAGGGAGCATAACAAGCAATTGCCTCAGGGCAAACAAAACCCGCAGAAAGGCGCGATTATCGCTCCACCTGGCTCACGTCACGCACCGCACCACGCGCTGCCGAGGTGGTCATAGCCGCATAGGCGCGCAAAGCCGGCGAAACGGCGCGTTCCCGCGGGCCCGGTTTCCAGCCCTCAGCGCCCTTGGCGGTCATCGCCTCGCGCCGGGCGGCCAGGTCGGCCTCCGGCACCGCCAGGGTGATGGTCCGATTGGGGATATCGATCTCGATGGTATCGCCCGGTTCCACCAGGCCGATCAGGCCGCCCTCGGCGGCTTCGGGGGATACATGGCCGATGGACAGGCCCGAGGTGCCACCAGAAAAACGCCCATCGGTGATCAGCGCGCAATCGCGCCCCAACCCCATGGATTTGATATAGGTGGTGGGATACAGCATCTCCTGCATGCCCGGCCCGCCCTTGGGGCCTTCGTAGCGGACGATCACCACATCCCCGGCTTTGACCTCGCCCGCGAGGATCTTGGCGACCGCCTCATCCTGGCTTTCGCACACCACGGCCGGGCCGGAGAATTTGAGGATGCTGGCATCCACCCCAGCGGTTTTCACGATGCAGCCATCTTCCGCCAGATTGCCGTACAGCACGGCGAGGCCGCCATCCTTGGAATAGGCATGCTCGGCATCGCGCACGCAGCCGTTCTCAGAATCCACGTCCAGATCGTCATAACGGCGGGATTGGCTGAAGGCCACTTGCGTGGGCACGCCGCCGGGCGCGGCGGTGAAGAAGGTCTTGACCGATTCATGGGGATCGCGGCGCACATCCCAGCGATCGATGGCATCGCCCAGGGTCTTGGAATGGATGGTCGGCACATCCCGATGGATCAGACCCGCCCGGTCCAACTCCCCCAGAATACGCATGATACCGCCAGCCCGGTGCACATCTTCCATGTGATATTCCGGCGTGGAGGGCGCCACCTTGCACAGATGAGGCACCTTGCGCGACAAGCGGTCGATATCCTTTTGGGTAAAGCCCACCTGCCCCTCTTCCGCCATGGCCAGCAGATGCAGAATGGTATTGGTGGAACCGCCCATGGCGATATCCAGGCACATGGCGTTTTCAAAGGCTTCGAAGGACGCGATGGACCGGGGCAGAACCGAGGTATCGTTATCTTCGTAATAGCGCTCGCACAGATCGATGATCAGCGACCCGGCCCGCTGGAACAGGGCCTTGCGGTCCGCATGGGTGGCGAGCACCGTGCCATTGCCCGGCTGCGCGAGGCCGATGGCTTCGGCCAGGCAGTTCATGGAATTGGCGGTAAACATGCCGGAACAGGACCCGCAGGTCGGACAGGCCGACCGTTCCACCGCGAGGGAGGTTTCGTCATCGGTTTCCGGATTGGCGCCGTGGAAAATGGCATCCACCAGGTCCAACGCCTGCTCCTTGCCCTCCAGCACGATCTTGCCCGCTTCCATGGGGCCGCCCGACACGAATACGGCGGGGATGTTCAACCGCATGGCGGCGATCAGCATGCCCGGGGTGATCTTGTCGCAGTTGGAGATGCAGACCATGGCATCGGCGCAATGGGCATTGACCATATATTCCACCGAATCGGCGATGATATCCCGGCTCGGCAGGGAATAGAGCATGCCGTCATGGCCCATGGCGATGCCGTCATCCACCGCGATGGTATTGAACTCCCGCGCGACGCCGCCGGATTTATCGATCTCTTCTGCGACGATCCCGCCCAAATCCTTCAGATGCACATGGCCGGGCACGAATTGGGTGAAGCTGTTCACCACGGCGATGATCGGCTTGCCGAAATCCTCCTCCTTCATGCCGGTGGCGCGCCATAGGCCGCGCGCACCCGCCATGTTGCGGCCATGGGTGGAGGTCTTTGAACGATAATCGGGCATTGAATCGGCTCCGCCGGTACTTTTGATCCAAAAAGGCGGCGCAGCATACAGGGCCGCGCCGGGAATGGGAAGGGCGCGGCTTGGAAATGGCCCTGCCTTACTCGGTGTAGGGTTTAATGGGCAATCCAGACCGCAGCCAACCAGGCCCCGCGAAGCTGCCCTGCATGCCCTCGGTCACATTGAGCACGTTCTTATAGCCCTGCGACCACAGGAACTGCTGCATCTGCGCGGTGCGGGCGCCGGTGCGGCAAATGATGGCCAACGGGGCTTCCCGGTCGCCCTGAAGCGCTGCGTCTACATCTTGCATGAACCCTTCGGCGCCACCGGGATGGTTCATGGAGATCGCCAAGGCACCGTCCGGGATGCCGGTTTGCATCCATTCTTGGGGGGTGCGGATATCTACCAGGACCAAGCTCCCGTCCTTCACCTTTTCGTTGGCATCTTCAACGCTGATATGGCTGTTGGCAGGCAGGGACTCGCCGGGATTCATGGACATGGCGGATATTCTTTCATGTAAGTTAGACTAGCGCTCTGCCTTAAATGGCCCACAGTTTCAGCCTCGTCAAGCCCAGCCCTGTTGTTAAACTGCGAAGCTATGCTATCGTTTGCGTTCCGTCGCATCACAAGCGGACGCCCCGAATGGATCAGACGCCGGAGCCACAGCCCGCTCAACGGGCCCCCGATCTTGCCGACCATTTTATGGAATGCGGCAAACTCAATCGTTTTCTCACCGTTTATGACGACCGCCGTTTTGTCATCACCGATGATTTCACCGGCCAGCGAACGGTGCGGCCCGTGGCCGCCGCCGCCGCCGCGGTTTTCTCAAAAGACCCCCTGGTGGCCCAGGCGGCGTTGGTGCCGATCCTGCGCGGCGCCGACCCCATTCGCGACCGATTGGATGAACTGTTCGATCTGATCGAAGCACAGGCCTTCGCCACGCTGGTCAAGACCACCGCCCGGGAAGTGCATGCCCGTGGCTTCCGCCCCGAAGACCTTGCCGCGGTTGAGCAGGCCCTTGGCGCGACCCTGTCCCCCGCTCGGAAACGCTATCGGGAATTCCTCCTGATCATCCGCAGGCTCGCCGCCAACGAGATGTCCGGTTCGGCCTTCCGCGATGAGTTCCTCGACTTCACCTATAAGGTGGCGGGGAAACTGGATTTCGGGATCTACAGTTTCTGCATCGACCGCCTATTCGCCAGCGATCAAATCCCGATCCCGGTCAAGGGCGCCATCGCCACCGAAATCCTCCGCTTTCCTCCATTGATCCGCAAGGAGCTGATCACCAACATCACCACCTCCCCAACCCGGGATGCGCAGGTGGTGCAGTTCATTCATCAAACCATGCGGGAATATTTGGATGCGGGGACCCTGGCGGAGATTGGTCTTTTGGAAGCGCTCAAGGTCTCGCGGAACAATATCAACGCCCGCGTCGCGTGACTGAGCGGACGCGTTTAGTGTTTTGCGCCTGCCGAGCAGGCCGCCACGGCGTCGGCCAAGATAAGCGGCAAATCCTCTTGCGTGACGCTGTGATAGACCGCGCCTCCCAAGATCCGAACATTCGGTCCGTGATCACAATGGCTGAGGCAGATGCTGGGCTGCACGGCGACGGGGGCGCCACAGTCCCGCGCGAGTTTCTTCAGTGTCGCGAGGAGTTCTTCGCTGTCGCGAAGTTTACAACTGGGCGGCGTCATGCGGCCCGGCGACACGCAAACCCTAATGATCTGCGGGAGTAGTTCCGGATATGCCGTTGCCATGGGATGTCTCCGATTGAACGTGCGGTATTTTCCCGCCGCGCGCTTGTGCAGATAGATAAAGGTATAATTGGTATAATTTTCAAGAACTCTTGCAGAATAGACTTAAGAAAAAACCGCTTTGGCGGGTTGGCCAAAGCGGTTACATCAATTGTGTTTTGCAAGTACGCGAGCAATCGCGCGAACCTTCGTTAATGGCTCAGCGTCGACAGCTCATCCTTGATCCTGAGTTTCTGGCGTTTAAGACCGATAATTATGCCTTCATCGGGAAGTGGCCGACGATTCTCTTCCTCAATTTGGGCTTCAAGCGCTTGATGTTTAGCAGTTAAAGCGGCGATCCGGTCTTGCAAGCTCATGGCATTTGCCTCCTTCTCACTCAGTTGTCAAAAGCGGCAGATATTACCACAAAATGACAGCCGCCACTAGCTAGAACGTATCCCGATCCTCCTGTACCCCGACGGGGTCTTGGTGAATCAGCACCTCGGAATTGGGGATCGCGGCCATGACCGACTCCATCACCTCATCTGCAACGTCATGGGCCGCCACGATATTCATGTTCCTTGGCACTTCGATATGGAACTGGATGAAGGCCATGTTGCCTGCGGCCCGGGTGCGCAGATCATGCACCCCCATCACATCGTCATGCCCCTTGGCGATGTCGATGATGCGTTTACGGACCGGTTTTGGCAGTTCCTGATCCATGAGTTGCTTGAGAGAGGTTCCCGCAATTTCCCAAGCGCCGTGAAGGATGTAAGCTGCGATGGCCAGGGCGAAAACCGGGTCCACCCAGTTCAGGCCGAAATTGGCCGACAGCACCAACGAAACGCCGACCGAGATATTGACCAATACGTCGGTTTTATAGTGCAGGGAGTCCGCCTTGATGGCGACGGAACCGGTTTTTGCCACCACATAGCGTTGGAACATCAACAGGCCGAGGGTCGCCACGATAGCGATACCCATCACAAGGAGACCCACCTCCGATTGGCTGATGTCACGGGGTCGGATCAACCGTTCCCCCGCTTGCAGGAGGAGAAACAGGGCGGACCCGCTGATAAAGGCAGCTTGGGCCAACCCGGCCAGGGGTTCTGCCTTGCCATGACCGAACCGATGTTCCCGATCCGCCGGCATCAAGGCATGACGGACGGCGAAGAAATTCACCAAGGACGCGGCCACATCCAACAGCGAATCGATCAAGGTAGACAGCATCGCCACCGATTCGGTGGCAAACCAGGCAAACAGCTTTACGATCACCAGCAAGCTGGCAACCCCCACCGCCGCATAGGTGGCCGCACGCATCAACCGATCCGAGCGTTCTTTCGTTATCGGCGTTTCCGCCATGGCTCATCCCCCTTTAGGGAAAAAGTCGCGTTCCTGTCCAACCGTCCGGGCCGTGCTGGTACCGGATGCGATCATGCAAACGAAACGGCCGGTCAACCCAAAACTCCACACTGAGGGGCCGCAAGCGGAACCCCGACCAGAACTCCGGGCGGGGCACCTCGCCGATCGCGAATTTGGCGCCGAATTCAGCCACCCGTTTTTCCAGTTCCCACCGACCCTGCAACGGCTGCGATTGTTTCGAGGCCCAGGCGCCGATTCGGCTGGACCGGGGCCGGGAGGCGAAATAGGCATCCGCCTCTGTATCCGAGACCTGTTCCACAGGGCCTTCCACGCGAATTTGCCGGTTCAGCGATTTCCAATGGAAACACAGCGCCGCCTTGGGATGGGTCAACAGCTCTGCCGCCTTTCTACTGCCGAGGTTTGTATAAAAAACGAAGCCGTCTGCGTCCATCCCTTTTAGCAACACCATCCGAACAGAGGGCATACCGTCTGGTCCCACCGTGGCCAAGGCCATGGCATTCGGGTCCCGGGGCTCGGTTTTTTCCGCCTCCGCCATCCAGTCGTGGAACAAAATAAGGGGGTCGGACGTTTCATTAAATGTCATGGTCCCGATCTTCAATTACCAGAATACCGCTTGTGACGCCTCGCTTTAAGGCCAATGGGGCGATGAGAAGCCACAGTCACGCCACAAAGGTGTGAAAACCTTCACAGTAGGGCAAGCAATTTCCATATTAAGTGATAGATACTGCCTGAAAGAGGGCTGTTAACCATCCTGGAGAAACTGATGACACGACTTTCCTTTGCCCCCCGCGCGCTCGTCACCGCCTTGGTCTGCGCAACCTTTTTGGGTGCCTGCGCCAATGATGGCAACGTAAACCGCAATGTGGGGACAATTGTCGGCGCTGGCGTCGGCGCTGCCGTGGGCTCCCGGTTCGGCGAGGGCACCGGCAAGACCTTGGCGATCGTGTTGGGCACCGCCGCAGGCGCCATGCTCGGCAATGAAATTGGTCGACGCCTGGACGAGCGGGATCGCCAAATGGCCTACAACACCACCCAGAATACCTTGGAAACCCGGCGCACCGGCACCACGGGTTCCTGGAACAATCCAGATTCGGGCCATCGTGGCACCGTCACCCCCGTGCGCACTTATACAAACAGTGGGCAACCCTGTCGGGAATATACCACCACAGTGGTGATCGACGGCCGGGTTGAGGAAGCCCGGGGCACAGCTTGCCGCGATTCGCGGGGCGTCTGGCGCATTTCCAGCTAAGCTGGCATCTGGGCTCAAAGTTATATGGGCCGCCCGCGATCATTCGGGCGGCCTTGCCTGTTTGGGGCGTTGACCTTCACCTGCTTTCGGCGGGAAACTTACGGGTCTTTGTTACCGGCAGGTCTCCATGGGTGATCCCTATCAAATTCTCGGCCTCGCGCGCAGCGCACGCGACGAAGAGATCAAAAAAGCCTATCGCCGCCTGGCGCGGGAGACCCATCCCGATACCCATGGCGGCGATGCGCGCGCGGCTGACCGGTTCAAACAGGCCACGGCAGCTTATGAGCTGCTGAGCAATCCGCAAAAACGTAAGGCGTTCGACGCCGGACTTATCGATGAGGCGGGAGCGCCCATGGGCAGGTCGGGCCCGCGTGGCAACCGACCCCGGCGCAAGATGGATCCGAAGGCCTTCCGCACCCGCGGCGCTGACGTGACCTATTCTTTGCAAATTACGCTGGAGGAAGCCTTGGGCGGCATCCGTAAGCGCATTTCCACGACCAATGGAAACCGGCTAGATGTCACCATTCCGGCGGGGAGCCATGACGGAAAAACCCTGCGCCTGCGGGGCCAGGGGCTGCCTGGTTTCGCTGGCGGTGAAGCCGGTGACGCTTTGGTGGAGATCAAAATCAAGCCGCCCAAAAATATGGGTGCCCAGGACGGAGATTTTCACACGGATGTAAAGGTGCCGCTGGAGACCGCTGTTCTCGGCGGCAAGCTACGCGTTGAAACCATCGATGGGCCGGTGCATGCCACCGTGCCACCGGGATCCAATACGGGCACAACCTTGCGTCTGCGGGGCAAGGGCATGACCAAAGCCACGGGGCGCGGCGACCATTTCGTGCATCTGACGGTCACGTTGCCGACCCCGCCCGATCCGACCCTTACCGCGGCCTTGCAGAAATGGGCGAAACAGCGCCGCAAAAGTTAGGGCGCTGCCTCACTAAAACAAATGCTGGCCGCCGGTGACCCAGATCTCGGTGCCGGTGATGTAGTTGGCTTCTTCGGAACAGAGGAAAAAGATAGTGCCCGCCACGTCCTTTGGCAGGCCCATGCGATCGAGCGGAATGCGGGGGATCAGCATCTCGTATTCCGGCTGGATCATTTCCGTTTGAATCTCCCCCGGGGCGACGGCGTTGACCCGCACCTCCAAGGCGGCAAACTCGTTGGCCATTTCCCGTGTCAAACCCGACAGCGCGGTTTTCGAGATGGAATAGGCAGACCCGGCAAAGGGATGGATGAAATGTCCGGCGATGGAAGTCACGTTCACCACCGCCCCCTTCCCTTTATGCAGCGCCGCGGCGAACCCCCGCGACAGCTTGAGCGGCGCGAAGAAGTTAAGCTCGAACACATCCCGCCAGGCGCCGATATCGCCGTTCAAACAGCCGAGCCGCTCCTTGTAAGGTGTTTTGGGGGAAACCCCCGCATTATTCACCAAGGCATGGAGGGGACGACCCTTTAAAAAGTCATTCACCTCGGTCACGAAGTGGCTGAGGCTGTCTCCATCGCCCAGATCCGTGGGGATATGGTGGGCCCAATTGGGGTCTCGCTTGCATTCGGGCGGCACATCGGCGCGGGCGCAGGTGATGATCTCCCACCCCCGGTCCAGAAACAGCCGGGCGGTGGCGTGGCCGATGCCCCGGCTGGCGCCCGTGATGACGACCGTCTTGCGTTGCGTGCTCATGCGATGAGACTGTAGGGACTCACCCCGGTGACTTCAATAGCCCCTAAACGAAAGCCACATGTGTTCACGCTTTGAAATCAACGCCCCCAAAGACCAGATGGCCCGCCTGTTCGGCGCCCGGTTCGACGGGCAGGACTATCCAACCGGGGAACGCCGCCCCACCAATGCCTGTCTGGTGTTCACGAAAGACTCGGCGGGAACCCTTTCCTGGGGCATTCCGGCGCCGTGGGATGGCAAACCGCTGATCAACGCGCGGCTGGAAACGGTGGCGGAAAAACCCACTTTCCGGCCCTATTTGGAAAAGCCCTGCGTGGTGCCCGCCACCGCCTATTTCGAATGGCGCAAAACAGAAACCGGGCAGCGGTTGAGGAACCGCATTGCCCTGGCGGCGGATCCGCTGTTCGGGTTCGCCGGGCTGCATGACGGTACCCACTTCACCATCCTGACCCGCGCGCCGGCGCCGACCATCGCCCATATTCACACCCGCATGCCGGTTATTCTGGCAGCAGGGGACCTGGAACCCTGGCTGACTGGCCGGATGACCCCAGGCACCTCTGGCCCCGCTCCCGGTACCCTTACCGCCGACGAAGAAAGGCCTCCGCAAGGAGACCTTTTCGGGTGACGTCTATCAGATGACGTGAATCAGCTGAACGCTTGGCCAGGCTGCACACCCAGCTTTTTCAGGATCATCACCAACGGGCAGAAGCCGGTAAACGCAGACTGGATCAGGTTCAGACCCACAAAGCCGGTGAGCAGGAACCAATAGTCTGATACATAGTGGCCGAGCAGCACACTCACGAGCACGACAAGGCCGGCAAATGCCAACACAATACGATCAATGGACATGGACGGTCGCCTTTCCTAAGCGCAACGGGCCTAAAAACCCGAATTGGAATTAATATTCGTATTTACTAAATTATACTCTTCTAATATTCTTGTCCAGAGAGAAACATCGACCTCCGGAGCGCCCATGAAACCCGCATTCTTTTTCGCCCTCGCCGCCTTGGCCCTGCCCAGCATGGCGATCGCGCAAGACAGCACCCCCGCCACGGGGCCATTCACCGTCGTGAAAAGCGAGGTTGAAGACCGCAAGGCGGTGTTCGCCACGGTGGAAACGGTGGATGTTTCCGTCGCCCGCGCCCGCATCGGCGGCACGGTGACGGAGCTGACGGTAGACGAGGGAAGCGCCGTAAAAGCGGGCGAGCAGATCGCCAAGGTGGTTGATCCCAAGCTGGACCTGGAGCGGGATGTGCTGAATGCCCGCATCGAGGCCATCAAGGCCTCTCAGTCTTTGGCCCAGATCGATCTGGAGCGCACCCAACGCCTGCGGGCTTCCGGCACCGTCAGCCAGGCGCGGCTGGATGAGGCGCAAACCAATCTGGAGGTCATCGACCGAAATCTGCGCGCCATGAATGCGGAACGGGAACTGTTGGACGAGCGCCTGCGCGAAGGCGCCGTTTTCGCGCCCGCCGATGGCCGCGTCTTGAAGGTGGATACGGCGGCGGGCCAGGTGGTGTTGACCGGCGAGGCGGTGGCCACCCTGGCCGATGAAACCTATGTGCTGCGCATGCAGGTGCCAGAACGCCACGCCCGCTTCATTGAGGCCGGGCAAATGGTGGCCATCGGTGCCCGGGGACTGACTACCGACAATACCGACGGCCATTCCGAAGGGAAGATCATCAAGGTTTATCCGGAGATCGACGGGGGCCGGGTGGTGGCCGATATCCTGGCGCAAGGTTTAGGCACCTATTTTGTGGGTGAACGCGCTACGGTTTTTGTCAATACCGGGTCGCGCACGACCATCCTGGTGCCGCCGGATTACCTGTATCGGCGCTTCGGGCTGACCTTTGTCCGCGTTCAGGACGCCGGCGAGGTGGTCGTCGAGCCGGGGATGATGCATCCGGGCGGCGTGGAAATTCTCTCCGGATTACGCGAAGGCGATATCCTGATTCCCCGGTCCCAGGAGTAGAAACATGAAACCTGGGATTTCAGGGTCGCTGACCCGCGCCTTTATTCAATCGCCGCTGACGCCGCTTTTGCTGATGACGGGCATCGCCCTGGGGATGTTGGCGCTGCTCAGTCTGCCACGGGAAGAAGAACCCCAGATCAGTGTGCCGCTGGTGGATATTCTGGTGGCCGCCAATGGTCTTAAGGCCGCGGATGCGCAAGAACTGGTCACCAAGCCCCTGGAGACCATTATCAAGGGCATTGATGGTGTGGACCATATCTATTCCTTGACGGAAGACGATCAGGCCATGGTCACCGCCCGGTTCGTGGTCGGCACCGATGAAGATACGGCCATTCTGCGGGTGCATGAACAAATTCGCGCCCATTTCAGCGATATTCCGCTCGGCATTCCCGAGCCCCTGATCATCGGGCGCGGTATCAACGATGTGGCCATCGTCACCCTGACCCTCGCGCCTAAGCTGGACGCGGCGGATAAGTGGGATGATTCGGGCCTCTATGAAGTTGGCGAGGAACTGCTGCGGGAACTGACCAAGGTCGACAATATTGGGTTCCGTTACATCGTCGGCGGCCGTGTGCGGCAGATTCGCGTAGAACCCGACCCGGAACGGCTGGCGTTGATGGGGGTCACCCTGAACCAGCTCACCGAAAAGATTGAAAACGCCAATCGGTCTTTCCTGGTCGGTCAGGTGCGTGATGCCAACCGTGCCCTGCCCGTCGCCGCCGGGCAAACCCTGCAAGGCATTCCCGATATCGGCCTATTGCTCGTCACCACCCGTGATGGGCGGCCCGTGTACCTGAAAGACGTAGCCACCGTGGCCGTCGGCCCCAAGCCGGAGGAACAACGGGTCTGGCACATGGCCAAGGATGCAAACGGCGACCTGCATCGGCTGCCCGCCGTGACCATCGCGCTGGCCAAACGCAAGGGCGCCAACGCGGTGACAGTGGCGGACGATATCATTCAACGGTTGGAGACCACCCGGGGCCAACTGGTGCCCGAAGATATAGAGGTGCTGGTCACCCGGAACTACGGCGATACGGCCACCGAAAAAGCGGATGAACTGCTGTTCCACCTGGGTTTGGCGACCGTCTCCATCGTCATCCTGGTGACCCTGTCGCTCGGCTGGCGCGCGGGCGTGGTGGTGGCGGTAGTGGTGCCGACCACGATCCTGCTGACCCTGTTCGCGTCTTGGCTGATGGGCTTTACCATTAACCGGGTCAGCCTGTTCGCGCTGATCTTTTCCATCGGTATCCTGGTGGACGACGCCATCGTGGTGGTGGAAAATATGGTGCGCCATTGGCATATGAAGGATGATCGATCCGCCTTGCAAAAGGCCGTCGATGGCGTCGCCGAAGTGGGCAACCCCACCATCATCGCCACCCTGACCATCGTCGCCGCCCTGTTGCCCATGATGTTCGTATCGGGCTTGATGGGCCCCTATATGAGCCCGATTCCCGCCAACGCCTCCGCTGCCATGATCTTCTCCTTCTTCGTGGCGGTGATCGTTACACCCTGGCTGCTGTATCTGATGATGCGCGGCATGCTGGCCAAAGACGATGCGGGGCATCACGAAGAGTCGGAAGGCTTGCTGGGCCGTATTTACCGGCGCGTGGCCACGCCCTTGCTGCAGGGGCGCAAGCGCTCGAAAATTTTCCTGATCGTTGTGGGCGTCGCCACCATGGCGGCCATGGCCCCCGTCGCCACCCGGGATGTGACGGTGAAGCTGCTGCCCTTCGACAATAAATCCGAACTGCAAGTGGTGGTCGACCTGCCGGAAGGGGCCAGCCTGGAGGCGACAGACCGGGTGTTGTGGGATGCCGCGCAACGGCTGACCGATTTGCCGGAGCTGATGAATCTTCAGGCCTATACGGGCACCTCCATGCCGTTCAACTTCAATGGCTTGGTGCGCCACTATTACCTGCGCGAAAAACCTGAAATGGGCGACCTGTTGATCAACCTGAAACCCAAACATGACCGGGACCGGGAAAGCCATGATATCGCCCTGGATGTGCGGGAACGACTGGCAGACCTGAAGGTGCCCGAAGGCACCTCCATCAAGGTGGTGGAGGTCCCGCCAGGGCCGCCGGTGATCGCCACCTTGGTGTTGGAGGTCTACGGCCCCGATGCGGAAACCCGGCGCGCAGCGGCCCGGCAATTCCGCGCGGCTTTCGAGCAGGTGGATTTCATCGTCGATGTGGACGATTACATGGGCCAGCCATCGGACCGGCTGCGCCTGGAGATCGATCAGGAAAACCTGGAATTCCACGGCGTCGAAGAAGAAGCCGTCTACGATACCATCGCCGCCCTGATGGGCGGGATCAGCGTCGGTTATTCCCATCGCGGCCATGGCGCAAATCCGGTGGAAATTGCGATCCAACTGCCGAAATCGGGCCTCACCCTGACGGAGCGGCTGCTCTCCACCCCGGTGCCCGCGCAAAACGGCATCGTGGAACTGGGCGATGTGGTGGTGGTGCGCACCGAGGCCACCAGTCAGCCCCTGTTCCGGCGCGATGGCCATGCGGCGGAAATGGTCATTGCCGAACTGGCGGGCGCCTATGAGGCCCCCATCTACGGCATGTTCGCGGTCGAGGATGTGGTGCAGTCCATGGACTGGGGCCCGAATGGCCCGCCGACAATCGCCTATCACGGGCAACCCACAGATGAATCGAAAGTGAGCGCCCTGTGGGATGGGGAATGGGAGATCACCTATGTCACCTTCCGGGACATGGGCGCCGCCTTCATGGTGGCCCTGTTCGGTATCTATCTGTTGGTGGTGGGCCAGTTCAAGAGCTTTAGCCTGCCCCTGGTGATCCTGACACCGGTGCCGCTGACCCTGATCGGTGTAATGCTGGGCCATTGGCTGTTTGATGCGCCGTTCTCCGCCACATCCATGATCGGTTTCATCGCGCTGGCGGGGATCATCGTGCGGAACTCCATTCTGCTGGTGGATTTCATCCGCCACCGGCGCGATTCCGGCGAACCCTTGCGCACCGTGCTCTTGGAAGCCGGGGCTATCCGGTTCAAGCCCATCTTCCTGACCGCCGCCGCCGCCATGATCGGCGCCGCCTTTATCCTGGCAGACCCCATCTTCCAGGGGCTGGCGATTTCGCTGGTGTTCGGCTTGGCCAGTTCCACGGCGCTGACCCTGCTGGTGATCCCGGCGATCTACGTGTGGCTGCGCGATGACGGCAAACCCATGAAGGGCTCCTGATCCCATTGACCCACCCGCCGACGCAGGGCACAACGACGGTGTTGGCAGTGCGATTATAGGGAGCGTTTTTCATGGGGCCGTGGCTTGGCGTGATAATGGCGGGGATTGGCTTCCTCGCCTTCAGTGGGGTAGCGGCGGCGCAAAGCACCCCAGCAGCAATCACTCTTACCGCGACGCCGGTACCGTTGGATTACCAAGACACAGATCGGCGGACGTTTGACGCCCTCACCTATGTGGCGGGATTCGAGCTCACCTCTGATCACGCGGATTTTGGCGGCCTATCGGGCATGCTGGTATCACTTGATGGTGGCACCCTGCTGGCGGTAACGGATCAGGGCAAGCTGCTGACCCTGGCGCTGGCGCAAGATGAGTCCGGCGTGCTGACGGGGGTTGGCGCCGCCCAGCTCAAGCCCCTGACCGACGAGAAAGGAAAGCCTTTTTCGGACAAAAAATGGTCGGATGCGGAAGGCCTGACTCGCTCCAAAAATGGATATGCGGTAAGTTTCGAAAGGGTCCATCGGCTTTTGCAATATGACGCCGATTTCAGCAAAAGCAGCACGATCCGCATCCCAAAGGCCACCTCCTTCGCGCCGAAAAATGGCGGCATGGAAGCCCTTGCCACCCTGCCGGACGGACGCTTTTTCATCTTAACGGAGGAATCTGGGGAAACGGTATCGCAGGGATGGATCGGCGGTAAGGGGCAATGGGAAACCTTCACCTACCCCCGGATGGACGATTTCAAACCCACGGGCGCGACCGCGCTGCCCAATGGGGATATCTTGCTGGTGGAGCGCTATTTTACGCCGGTCTTTGGGCCGGGAACGCGGATTCGTCGTATCGCCAGTTCAGCGATCAAAGCCGATGCGGAGGTCACGGGCGACCTTTTGATGACCCTGCGCCCGCCGCTGTTGGTGGACAATATGGAAGCCATCGACGCCCTCCCCGCCCCTGGGGGCGGCCTGTTCATCTATATTTTGTCGGACGATAATTTTAACGCGGTGCAAAAGACGCTGTTATTGCAGTTCCGTCTTGCCGATCCGGGATAGCAAATCTAGGCGATCGCCCCCGGCACCCAGCGCCATGGCGCCGCCCTGGGTCGAAAAACCCAGTTTTTCATAAAAGCCTTCCTTGCCGGGAATGGTCGCCAAATACACCTTGCCATCGGGCAGTTGCCGCAATAGCGCTTCCATCATGGCCCGCCCTACGCCAATGCCTTGCGCATCGAAGGCGACGGCCACATCGATCACCGTGGAGATGGAAACTCCATCCGAAATGGCCCGCGCGGCGCCAACAATCCGGCCGTTCTCCAATGCGAACACCACCCCATGGCTGCCCGCAAAAGCGGCGCGCAAGGTCGCCGCATCCCGGTCTTTCGCCCGTTCCGCTCGGTAGATCTCGTTCAACTGTCCCCAATCCATCTGCGTCATGTCATGGGTGATGGTGATGGTCCGCATGGTCTTATCCTAACTCGAAACTTCGCCCTATTTGGCACGCGGCGCGGATAAAAAAAGGTCCGCTTACCGCGGACCTCCGTATTGCACCAAATTTTGGTACGGAACTACGCGGCCTTCTTGGCCATTGCCCGCTTGATACGGCGCTTCAGGCGGCGCGCCTCTTCCCCCAATCGCGCATCCGACGTACCCAGAAGATAGGCATCCAGGCCGCCATTATGCTCGATGTTCCGCAGGGCGCGGGTGCTCAACCGAATCCGGACTTGCTGGCCGAGCGCGTCGCTCAGCACCGCTGTTTCCTGGAGATTCGGGAGAAACCGCCGACGGGTTTTGTTATGGGCGTGGGAAACATTGTTCCCGGTTTGCACACCCTTGCCGGTCAGCATACAACGCCTGGACATGTGACTGTTCCTCTGCGGTCTTTCTGTTACGGTCTTCAACACATGAGCCCTGAAGCTCAAACTCTTCAAAAGCGCATGGACTTCAAAGCGAATAAATTTAGCGGGACCCGCGTTGCCGCAAGTCCCGATTGACGTGGGTATAGTGCGATCCAGGGGCCGCCGTCAAGGGAAAAGGCGACAATGATTTGCTTGATTTTTGCGCCCTCAACGCCCCACTTAAGGCAGATGACAGCGCTGTTTTTGCCTGCCGTACCGCCAGCCAAAGGACCTTTTCGTGCAAGACAACCGTGACCTAATGCGGCGCCTGCCCTGGGTGATCCTGATTGCCGGATCGGCGACAGTTCTGTTGGCTTTCGGCCTGCGGGCGAGCCTGGGCCTGTATCTCAAGCCCATGAGCATCGATTTGGGCTGGGAACGCGGCGTATTTGCGCTCGCCATGGCCTCGCAAAACCTGCTTTGGGGGGTGTTCCAGCCCTTCGCCGCAGCGATTTCGGAAAAATGGGGCACGGGCCGGGTGGTTGCCGGCGGTGGCGTGCTATACGGGATCGGCCTGGTGATCATGGCCGTTTCTTCCGCCAGCGAACCGGGGCTGTTTCACCTCGGTGCCGGATTCTTTATCGGGTTGGCCCAATCCGCTTCCGCCTTGGGGGTTGTTCTCGGCGCAGTGGGGCGGGCCATGCCGCCGGAACGGCGCACCTTTGGCCTGGGAATCGTCACCGCTGCGGGGGCGGCCGGGCAATTCACCGTGGTGCCCTTGGGGCAGGAATTGCTGGAGGCCTTTGGCTGGTCTCAGTCTTTGTTCATGCTCGCGGCCATGACTGCGATGATCGTCGCCTGCGCGCCACTATTACGCAACAATGCCGAAACGGCGACCCAAACGGGTCCGCAACTCAGCCTCGGCCAATCCCTCAATCTCGCGCGGCGCCACAAGGGATTCTGGTTGCTGACCATCGGTTTCATGGTCTGCGGCTTTCAAATCTCTTTCATGGCGGTTCACTTGCCGGCCTATATCACCGATCTCGGGTTTTCCGCCGACCTGGGCGCCTGGTCCCTGGCGGTGATCGGGCTGTTCAATGTGGTGGGCAGCTATGCGGCGGGTCTCCTGGGGGATCGCAAGCGCAAAACCCACCTTCTTTCCTACCTCTATATTGCGCGCAGCATTCTGGTCACGGCCT
This sequence comes from Magnetospiraceae bacterium, assembly GCA_049605255.1. Classification (GTDB taxonomy): domain Bacteria; phylum Pseudomonadota; class Alphaproteobacteria; order Rhodospirillales; family JBMYUJ01; genus JBMYUJ01. The sequence goes on along the minus strand of JBMYUJ010000008.1, from coordinate 21,436 downwards.
TCGTGCTCCTGCCCCCCTCTCCCGCCAGCGTGATTGTTTTTTCAGCCGTCATGGGCCTTCTCTGGCTCAGCACCGTCCCGCTCACATCTGGCATCGTGGCGCAGATCTTCGGTCCACGCTATATGGCGACCCTGTTCGGCATCGTTTTCTTCACCCATCAGGTGGGCAGCTTTGTGGGCGTCTATTTCGGGGGGGTAATCTATGATCAGACGGGCTCTTATGATCCGATCTGGTGGGCGAGTGTGATTTTTGGCCTGATTGCGGCCGTGATGCATTGGCCCATCGACGACCGTTCTTTGCAAACAGCCGCCGCCAGCCCGGCCCCCGCCGAATAAGGCACCTGTCGTCCCGCTTTCCAAAAAATGGCCCGGCCTTGTAACGGCCAGGACTCATTCTCATGTGTAAGTGGGACGATACAAAAATGGGTTCGATAAGGATGGTAACTCTTGGATGCAATCTTTCTATCGGCATTGAATAACGAAGCAATCACCCTGGCGACTGAAGCCCGGCATTACCTACAGAGCCTCTATGCCCGTCGACAAACTCGGGCGCAGCGCACACGAAATGTAACGGAAGGGTTCCGCCTCACCTCCCAACTGGCGGAGGTGGTTTCCTGGATCATGGCACAGCAGGCGGTCAATCAAGCCACCTTGTCGCCCGAACAGGCGCGGCGGTTGGGCGGCGGCTATTTCGAAGAAAACCCGGATTACCGGATAGCGGTTAAACGCCAGGAGGTGGACTTAGCGGAGCTACAGGACCTTCTCGACCGTTGCCGTGCGTTCTACGACCGCGTTGCCCGGTTAAATGCATCGATGGCCATGACCCCTCCCTGGCAGCAACCAGACGCGCTACTCGACCGCGATCAACGCCGCGCCGACCGCCCGGTTCTCCGATAACAGCACGTTGAAGGTCCGGCAAGCCGCGCCGGTATCCATCCATTCCAGCGTCAACCCGGCGGCGCTGAGGGCAGCGCGGAGCCCCTTGGGCGGCGGCACAAAGGTTGGCCCGCAGCCGATCAGCAAAACCTGCACCTGGCCTTCCGGTACAAAGGTTTCAATCAGCGGTTCTGGCGTTATCTGTTCCGCTGTGGTTATACCCCACGGCGCGGTTTTCTCCGGTAACACGAAGACCGACCCCGCATGGGTTTCCCCCGCAATTTGGAAGCGACCGTCGCCATAACCACTAATCAGCTGTGTGGAGGCTTGAAGCGATGTGCCTTGCTCTGAACTCACGCGGTCTTCTCGGCGCTGTCCGCCTCGGTCGCCTGTTCAGATCCGCTCCGGCGTTGGATTTTCAGATACAGCATCAGCGGGACGGCGAGACAGATCGACGAATAGGTCCCAATCAAAATGCCCCAGATCATGGCGAAGCTGAACCCACGGATCACCTCACCGCCCAAGATATAAAGCGCCAACAGGGCGATCAGGGTGGTCAGGGAGGTCATCAGAGTCCGCGACAGGGTCTCGTTGATGGATTTGTTGAACACCTCCGGTAACGGCATTTTCTTGTATCGGCGCAGATTTTCCCGCACCCGGTCGAACACCACCACCGTATCATTGATGGAATAGCCCGCGATGGTCAGGATCGCCGCCACGGTGGACAGGTTGAATTCCATTTGCAGGACCGAAAACAGCCCCACGGTGGAAATCACGTCGTGGAACAGGGCGATCACCGCTCCCAAGCCGAACTGCCATTCAAATCGGAACCAGATGTAGGCCATCATGGCCAACAATGCGAAAGTGACCGCATAGAGGCCCGCCTCGAACAATTCCGCGCTGACCGCCGGCCCCACGGCCTCGATACGGCGGTATTCGACGTCGCCACCGAGCACCGCGCGCACTTGGGTTATGGCTTCCTGCTGTGCTTCCTCGCCGCCATCCTGGCGCTGAACCCGGATCAGCACCTCGTCCACCGCGCCGAACTCCTGTAAGGACACATCGCCGATGCCGAGGCTGCCCACATCACTGCGTAATTTGGCGATATCGGCGGGGCCGTCGGTTTTTATCTCGATCAGAATGCCGCCTTTGAAATCGATCCCCAGGTTCAATCCCTGCATGGCATAGAGGAGGAGCGCCCCCAACACGAGCAGCGTTGAAAAGGCAAAGAAAATCTTGCGCTTGCCAATGAAATCCAGGTTCGGCTGTTGGGGTAAAAGGCGCAGGCCGCGCATCAGAATTCTCCTAAATCGGCAGGGCCTTGGGCCGCGCCCGGCGCAGCCAGGTGGCGACCATCAACCGGGTCAGCATTGTGGCGGTAAACAGCGAGGTGGCGATGCCGATGGCCAGGGTGACGGCAAATCCCTTTACCGGCCCAGACCCAAATTGGAACAGCAGGATCGCGGCAATCAAGGTGGTGACATTGGCATCCAGAATGGTGGTAATGGCCCGCTTGTACCCCGCATCCACCGACGAAATCACCCCACGCCCGGCGCGCAGCTCTTCGCGGATACGCTCAAAAATCAGCACGTTCGCATCCACCGCCATGCCGATGGTGAGCACGATCCCGGCGATACCGGGCAGCGTCAGGGTCGCCTGCAGGATCGAAAGCGATCCCAGTATCAACACGATATTCACCATCAACGCCACATTGGCGAAGATGCCGAACAGGCCATAGGCCAGCACCATGAAGCCGATCACGGCCACCAACCCGACCAAGCTGGCGACTTTGCCCGCCGCGATGGAATCCGCGCCCAGGCCGGGTCCGACCGAGCGTTCCTCCAGGAACACCAGTTCCGCCGGCAGGGCACCAGCGCGCAGGAGAAGCGCAAGTTTTCCGGCGGATTCGATGGTAAAGTTCCCCGAAATCTGCCCGTTGCCGCCGAGGATCGCCTCGCGGACCACCGGCGCACTGATCACCCGCTTATCCAGAACGATGGCCAAACGGCGGCCCACATTCTCCTGTGTGGCATGACCGAACTGGCTGGCGCCCAAGGCATCAAATTTGAAGCTCACGACGGGCTGGCCGTTTTGATTGACCGTGGGTTGGGCATCCACCAGGTTTTCGCCACTGACGATGACCCGCTTTTCCACCAGCAGATAGGGTTCCTGCCGATCATCATCGCTGGGCAGAACCTCCGCCCCTGGCGGCACCCGCATGTCCGGCCTTACCTCCAGCGAACTGCCGCGGCGGTCCAGGAAGTGGAAGGTCATCTTGGCGGTGGTGCCCAGAAGGTCTTTGATCTCCTGCGGGTCGTCCACTCCCGGCACCTGAATCAGGATGCGGCGCTCGCCCTGGATTTGGATGGTGGGTTCCTTCACCCCGGTCTCGTCGATCCGGTTGCGCACAATCTCCAGGGATTGGCTCACGAGGGATTTCGCCATCTCTGACTTCGCGGCTTCGGTGAAAGTGATCCGCAGTTGGTTCTCGTCGCCCCGCACAATTTCTGTGCTTTCGGGATCGATGGCGTCAATGAGCTCTTCCGCTTGGTCCAGGTCTTGCGCATTGGTGATTTTGATCATCACCGCATCACCCTGCACGCCCAGACCCGTATAGCGAATACGCGGCTCACGCATCTCGGCCCGCACGGATTCGACCATCCCCTTTAGCCGTTCCTCTAGGGCCTTTTCCACCTGCACTTCGGCAAGCAGATGCACGCCGCCCTGCAGGTCGAGCCCCAGGGCCACCTGCAAATGCGGCATCCAGCTGGGTAAGCTGTTAGCGGTTTTTTGGCTCACCACATTGGGTGCTGCCAGGGCGAAGCCAACGATGCAGACCGCCAGGATCAGTAACGTTTTCCATTTCTCGAAGTGGAGCATGGGTCAGGATTCCGGCGGTCGCGGGTGGGAAATTATTTCTTGCCGAGCAGGTTCTTGAGGGTCGAGGCAGCCCCGCCACTCTCTTTCTCGCCGCCGTCCTTCTTGTCGCTGTTGGCAGCGGCAGGCTGGGTTTTGGCGATCCCTTCGGCGATCAACGCGCGACGGACCCGCACCTTGATCCCGTCGGCGATTTCGACTTCCAGTTCCTCGTCATTCACCACCTTGGAAACCTTGCCGATCAGCCCGCCATTGGTGACCACGCGATCGCCGCGCTGAATGGAAGACAACATGGCCTTATGTTCCTTCATGCGCTTTTGCTGCGGACGGATCAGAAGAAAATAAAAGACAACGAAAATCAGGATCATCGGCATCAACATGCCGAGACCGCCTCCCGCACCCGCTGCAGCAGCGTCTTGGGCATATGCCGGTGAAATGAACACGAAATGTTTCCTCCGTGGCGAAAGCTGGATGGATTGGAAACCGGGACTATACTCAGACCGGCGCGTGATGCAATCGCAAAGCTGCGCTCCGGCTATCGACGTGATATAGGGGGGTTTCCCGCTGACGCAATGGAAGCCGCCCCCATGAGCGACAAAATCCCCCTCGATCTGTTGGAACGCATCGCCAGTAGCCTGGAACGACTCGCCCCCCCGCCGGCGCCAGAAAACGACCTCACCGCCGCCGATGCCTACCTGTGGCGGGCCGAGCAGTCCTGGCTGGAACCGGTCCATAAGGTGAGCCGCGTTGCCCTTTCCTTGCTGGAAGGCATCGACAGCCAGCGGGAGGAACTGCTGGATAACACCCGCCGCTTCGCGCAGGGGCTGCCCGCGAATAATGCCCTTCTATGGGGTGCCCGGGGCACGGGCAAAAGCTCCCTGGTGAAGGCCGTGCACGGCGCCGTCATTGCCGATCAGAAGGACGCGCAGAAATTGGTGCTCATCGAAATCCACCGGGAAGATATTCCAACCCTGCCGGTCCTTTTGAATGTGCTTCGGACATCTGACCGGCGATTCCTGGTGTTTTGCGATGATTTGTCCTTCGATGGGCAGGACGCGGCCTACAAGTCCCTAAAAGCGGTTTTGGAAGGGGGAATCGAGGGACGCCCCGAAAACGTGTTGTTCTACGCCACGTCGAACCGGCGGCATCTGATGCCCCGGGATATGATCGAGAACGAACGGTCCACCGCCATCAACCCCGCCGAAGCGGTGGAGGAGAAGGTGTCCCTATCAGACAGGTTTGGGCTCTGGCTCGGCTTCCACGCCATGGACCAGGATACCTATTTCGCCATCGTCGAAGGCTACGCGAAGGCTTACGGCATAAAGATCAAAGCGGAAAAATTGCGCGCCGAGGCGTTGGAATGGTCCATGGGCCGTGGCGCCCGCTCTGGCCGGGTCGCCTGGCAATATATTCAGGACCTGGCGGGCCGAAAGGGCAAACGGATCGGTTAACGCCTAGTTCCCACAGTCGTCGCTCAATTCCTCGGAATCGAGACGCAGGGGCGTGGTCAACCGCCCGGCATTCAAGGTTGCGATGACCTCGTCCATCTTGTCTTCCGGCAAGTCACCGGTAACGCTGAGACTGGCCCCGGTGATCGGTTCCCGAATGACCGGCGCAGAGAGGGCCTGATTGCCGATCACCAGGGCAAGCCGCCGACCGACCGCGCGCTGTGTGACCTGATTGATGCGCCGCGCACCGGCCCAATTCAGGGTAATGTCGATGGTGAGGCTGCCATACTCATTGCGCCGGGCGCTGGCCTCTTCAATATCCTGCCCCCCGGCGATGGCATCGCTGCGGATAATCAGGAAAGACTCCGTCCCGTCTTCGTCATAGTCGACACGCTTATATTGTGGCGGCAACGGTACATCGACGGTTTGGTCCCGATAGACGTTCGTCACCCCGTCCTCTACCCAATGAAAGGATGCGGTGGCGTCCGACAACAGCCGAGATTTCACCACTTCCGAATCTTCGACATGGCTGACCAGCACTTTAAAGCGCGAGGAATCCAGAGGTAAAACCGTCACGCCCTGCATTTCCAAGGCCTGGATACGACGATCCACCGTTTCAACGACCTGTTCCACGGCAGCCCGGTCATAACGGGCCTGATTGGACCGGGAAAGAGCCACGGTTACAAGGCCGGTGAACTTGAAATCCGTTTCCAAACCAAACCTATCCATGCCCTGTAGGGCCTTGGCCGCCGCCTCGGCCTGGCTCGGATCGAGCACACGCAACGAAATATGATTCCGTTCCGTTTGCAGGCCACGAAAGGCGATTCCCTCGGCCCGTAATACGCGACGGATTTTCGCTTCCAAACCCGTTAACTCGCTGGTGAGTTCAACCCCCCCTTGTACCGAGAAGGTCAATTGAACGGCACAGGTTTTTTCCTGCGCGCCAGCGGGGGCCGTCAAAACGCCAAAGCCAAAAGCCGCGGCGACGATTAGGGTGGCAATACGCATTATCTTCTCCCGTTCTCCTAAACCTCGCCGCTGCTTGTTGGGGTTGCCTATTTGATCTCGACCTTCGGCACCCGGTTGAGATCGGACAGATGCGCCGGTTGCGGCACGCCCGAGCCCAGCAGAGGCCGGAGATACATCAGAAAATCATTGGTGACATAACGATTGGCGTCATCGATGAAATGATCCGGCATCACCTTGGTTTTGCCCGCCACATCGGTGAGCTTGCTGAGGTGATATTCCACCGAATAAAAACCCGTGCGCTCGATGGTGACCGAGCCGGAGGTTTCTCCCGACGCGTTACCCCAATGGGCGTATTGCACCGCTTTTTCACCCACTTCCCGGGCTTCGCGCTGATCCACGTCGGACACGCATTCGGGGAAGGATCGTTGCAGGTAGCCGAAGGTATCCCCCCGCAGGCGCTTGATATCCGTGTTTTGCCGCAAATGGTCGATCAGCAGATCGGCCAGGGCGCCGGTGCCAGAAAGCTGCACATTGCCATGGGCGTCATGCTCTACCTTCTGCGCCAGTTTGGTGACGATGGGCGCGCCGCTGGCGTCGTGAATGCCTTCAGATACGGCGACGATGCAGCGCCCGTGTTTGTCGAAAACTTTCTTCACGTCATCGACGAAGCTATCCATGTCGAACTGGCGTTCGGGCAGGTAGATCAGGTGCGGCCCATCATCCTCGAACCGGCGGCCCAAGGCCGACGCGGCTGTGAGGAATCCCGCATGGCGGCCCATCACCACGCCGATATAAACCCCCGGCAGGGACCGGTTATCCAGATTGACCCCGGTAAAGGCATTGGCCACGAACCGCGCCGCCGAGGGGTAGCCCGGGGTGTGGTCGTTGATCATCAAATCATTGTCGATGGTCTTGGGGATATGCACGCAGCGCAAGGCATAGTCCGCCGCATCGGCGGTTTCTTGCAAGATGCGCAACGTGTCCGACGAGTCATTTCCGCCCGTATAAAAGAAGGTGGAAATCTCATGCGCGCGCAGCACCCGGAAAATCTCTTCGCAATATTTTTTGTCCGGCTTGTCGCGGGTGGAGCCCAGAGCGGAGGAAGGCGAGCCCGCCACTTCTTCCAGATTATGTTGGGTCTCCATGGTGAGGTTGACGAAATCCTGCTTCAGAATACCGGCAACGCCGTTCATGGCGCCGTAAACCTCGGTCACGCTGGACAAGCGCCGGGATTCCAGAACGACGCCGACCATGGATTGGTTGATCACGGCGGTGGGACCACCACCTTGAGCCACCAGAACCTTTCCGCTGAGCATGGATGTTTCTCCTTTTTAGGACATTTTCTGTCGGGTTTTTGGCCTCGATGCCACCCCGCCCTTATTCAGGCTTTGGGTTGCACCTAAGACTAATCTGACTCTCCTGTCGATAGGTTGGGCCGATCATGCCCAATCGACACGACAACAACAAGGGCTAACCCGTAGAAACAAAGCGCGCCATATCCACCCGGCGCCGTTTCGCCCCCCAGGTTCCCGGTTGCGGCTCGATCTGGCCGTCCAATGCCGTACCGCAAGCCAGACATTTTCCGGTGCCATCCAGCCGCCAATCGGACTGTATATACCAATCCCGCGCGATCAGCCGCGCCCCGCATCCCCGGCAATAGGTGCTGCTGCCGGCCAGATCGTGAATATTGCCCAAATACACATGGTGCAGGCCGTTGGCCAGGGCGATCTCCCGCGACCGCCGAAGGGTATCCGCCGGGGTGCGCGGCAGGTCGGTCATTTTCCAATCCGGATGGAAAGCGGAAAAATGTAAGGGCACACCCGACCCCAGATGATCGACGATCCATGTGCTTAACGCGTCGATCTCCGCCGGGTCGTCATTCTGCCCGGGGATCAGCAGCGTGGTGATTTCCACCCAAACATCGGTTTCATGTTTCAGATATTTCAGTGTTTCCAGCACGGGCGCCAGTTCGCTGGAACAGAGCTTCTTATAAAAGCCTTCCGTAAACGCCTTCAGGTCCACATTCGCGGCATCCATATGGGCGAAGAATTCCTCCCGAGGGCCGCCCGCCGCGATATAACCCGCTGTCACCGCCACATTGGCCAGCCCCACCGCGTGGCAGGCCTTGGCCACATCCACCGCATATTCAAGGAAAATCACCGGGTCGTTATAGGTGTAGGCCACCGACCGGCAACCGGTTTGCAAAGCAGCCTGGGCGATGGCCTGCGGAGAGGCTTGATCCGCCAACCGGTCGAACTCCCGGGACTTGCTGATATCCCAGTTCTGGCAGAACTTGCAGGTCAGATTACACCCCGCCGTGCCGAAGGACAGCACGGGCGTGCCGGGCAGGAAATGGTTGAGGGGTTTTTTTTCGATGGGATCGATGCAGAACCCGCTGGAGCGGCCATAGGTGGTCAGCACCATCCGATCCCCTGCTCGCGCCCGGACGAAGCACAAGCCGCGTTGCCCGTCGTTCAGCTTGCAATAGCGCGGGCAGACATCGCATTGAAGGCGCCCGTCCGCCAGAGCATGCCAATAGCGGGCGGGGAAACCGTGCTGGGTATGGTCCATGGAGCCCCTCTCCTCGCGGGACAATCGGCCTAGTCTACCAAATCCCGCCCTGAGGGTGGTATACTTCCCCGTCGATGGCAGAAATGCAAAGGAAGGGCCCCTATGGGCATTGTGGTCAGAGACCCAGCGGTGGCAGGCAGTTTTTATCCCGCTGATGCCAAGATCCTCGCGGCACAGGTAGAAGGTTATTTGGCGGAGGCGAGCGCGGGGCAGCCTGCGCGCGCGCCGGTGCCCAAAGCCGTCGTGGCGCCCCAT
>JBMYUJ010000008.1:0-12431 GCA_049605255.1 Magnetospiraceae bacterium | reverse complement strand
ATATGTTTTCCGGCCCCATCGCCGCCAGCGCCTATGCCCGTTTGCGCCCCGCGCGGGGCCAGATCACCCGGGTGGTGCTGTTGGGGCCTTGCCATCGGGTGGCCGTGCACGGCCTCGCCCGGTCGGGGGCGCAGCGGTTCCGCACACCATTGGGGGATATTCCGGTGGATCGCGCCGCCGAGGAAAGGCTCGCTGGCCTGCCCCAGGTTTCGGTCTATCCCGAAACCCATCGGATGGAACATAGCCTGGAGGTTCACTTGCCGTTCCTGCAACGGGTGCTGGGGGATTTCACCCTGGTGCCGTTGGTGGTGGGCGCGGCTGCACCTGACACCGTTGCAGAAGTTTTGGAGGCTCTCTGGGGCGGGCCGGAAACCCTGATCGTGATCTCGTCGGACCTCAGCCATTACCTGGATTACCGGGCGGCGAAGGAAATCGACGGGCGGGCAGCGGCGGCCATCCAATCCCTGAACATTCCCGGATTGGCGGATGACATGGCCTGTGGGCGGATGCCGCTCAAGGGGCTGATGACGGTGGCGCAGCGGCGGGGCATGCGGGTGGAAACCCTGGATGTGCGCAATTCCGGCGATACGGCGGGCAGCAAGGACCGGGTGGTGGGCTATGGCTCCTGGGCATTTTTCGAGGCTGAACCGGCAACGGCACCCCCGCCGGACTTTGCCCGCCAGACACGGAATTTGCTGGCCACGCATGGCGCGCTATTGCTCAAGCTGGCGGCGGCCTCGATCCGTAACGGACTTTTGGCGGGTCAGCCGCTTTCGGTTGTGGCGGCGGATTTCCATCCAGACCTCCAGGAAAAAGGCGCCTGTTTTGTAACCCTGACCAAGGCCGGTGCCTTACGTGGATGCATTGGTAGCCCGCAAGGCCGACGCCCCCTGATTGAGGATCTGGCGGAAAACGCCTATGCGGCGGCCTTTGGCGATCCCCGTTTCCCCTCGGTCACCTCCGAGGAATTAGCGGATTTGCATCTCCATCTTTCTGTGCTCAGCCCTGCCGCCCCCCTCGCCATCGCCAGCGAGGCGGATTTGCTGCAACAGCTCAGGCCCGGGAAAGACGGACTGATCATCGCCGATGGGGCGCAGCGCGCCTTGTTCCTGCCGTCGGTCTGGGAACAATTGCCCGATTCCAAGACCTTTCTGGCCCATCTAAAGCGCAAGGCGGGGATGGCCGCCGACCATTGGTCCAAGCATTTCAAGGCATCGCGCTTTATCACGGAATCCGTGGCCGCCGATTGGCGGGATTTATCCGTGGGTTAAGCCTTATTCCACCCAGAAGAAAAGGCTTCTCCGACGAAAGTCGGCGCCTGTTTTTACATTTTAAAATTGAAAAAAGCGGCGAAGAACGATACCCCTTTATATGCGGTGCAGCGTTTAGACTCGACGGTGACCCGGGTCACTGCGGTGCGATGGGGATTACCGCAAACTCAGCCGTTTTCTGGATGGGTAAAAGGGTGAGAGATTGATGGCCGAAATCATCGAATACACGACTCCCGGTGAAATCGAGGAAGCGGAACGTCTGGGTTCCCATGCGTTCAACGGCGGTGCGGCTTATGATCCCCCCCGTGTGTTTTGTAACAATCCCTGGCTGGAGAATGCGTGGCGCACCGGTTTTGTCCGGGCCAAGATCATGCATAAGCGGCTGGCCGGTCGGGGTTCCTGACATCCGGCAAGCCCCCTTGGCGCTGGTCAAAGGGTGCGCGGACCCGTATTTTTCTTGAATGGTTGAGACGATTGAGACGGTGGTGGTTGGCGCCGGGGTTGTGGGCTTGGCCTGTGCCCGGGCCCTCGCCCTCGCCGGCCAAGAGGTTTTGGTGGTGGAGGCAGCCGAGGCCATCGGCACCGAGACCAGTTCCCGTAACTCCGAAGTTATCCATGCCGGGCTGTACTATCCCCCCGGAAGCCTGAAGGCGACGCTGTGCGTGTCCGGCAAAGCCCTTCTGTATGCCTATTGCGCCGAGCGCGGGATTGATCATCGGGCCATTGGCAAGCTGGTGGTGGCCACCCATGCGAATCAGCTTCCCAAACTGAAAGCCCTGCATGACAACGCGGCGCAAAACGGCGTCCATGATTTAGAGGTATTGGACGCCCCCGCCGCGCGCACTTTGGAACCAGAGGTTACCGCCGTGGCGGCCTTGCTATCCCCCTCCACTGGGATAGTGGACAGCCATGCCTTGATGCTTTCCTTGCAAGGCGATCTGGAAAATGCGGGGGGCATGGTGGTTTGCCATATCCCGGTGACAGGGGGGCAGGTGACGGAGAGTCGTTTCCTTCTGGAGATCGGTGGCACGGCACCCATGACCCTGGGCTGCCAAAAACTGATCAACGCGGCGGGGCTTGGTGCATGGGATCTGGCGGCTACTCTGGCGGATTTTCCGAGAGCGCACATCCCGCCCAAATATATGGCGCGCGGGGTGTATTTCGCGCTCTCTGGCAAGTCCCCCTTTCAGCATCTTGTCTACCCCCTGCCGGAGCCGGGTGGGCTTGGCATTCATGCCACCTTGGACCTGGGCGGGCAGGTGAAATTCGGCCCCGATGTGGAATGGGTGGACAAGGTGGATTACACCGTGGACCCAACGCGCGTCGGGCCTTTTGCCGACTCGATCCGTGCCTATTGGCCGCACCTCGACAGCAACGAGCTTCAACCCGGCTATGCGGGCATCCGTCCTAAGATTGTCGGGCCCGGCGCGCCTGCCGGGGACTTCTGCATCCAGAGCGCGCAGGATCATGGCGTGCCGGGATTGATCAACCTGTTCGGTATCGAATCCCCGGGCCTGACCGCCTGCCTTGCCATTGCCAAGCTTGTGCACGCGCGACTCTGATTAAATTTTGCGCCATGGGGCAAGCTCGGGATGAACGGGAATAGATTGTTTTTTTCTATTAGATAATGTTAATATAATGACATTATAAACTATGCCCTACCCTATCTGGAGCGCTCCTTGGAAACCGCTCATCTCTTAGAGAATGCCCATCGGGCCAGCGACCTCCTGAAAGCCATGGCGAATGAAACGCGCCTCCTGATTCTCTGCCAGTTGGCGGACTCAGAACGGTCGGTGGGCGAGCTATTGGAAACCCTTGATCTGGGCCAGTCGGCGCTGTCGCAGCATCTGGCCATTCTGCGCCAACAGGACTTGGTCACCACCCGGCGCAAGGCACGGTCCATTTATTATTCCCTGAAAGGGGCCGAACCCCGGGCGGTCATCGAAACATTGCAAGCGCTCTATAGCCCGGATGCGGCACAGCGCATGGATCTTCTGGATAAGTTAAACCAGATCAGCAAGCTTTGACCGCATAATACACCCCGGCCTGAATGCCAGACCGGGGTGCGCAACGAGGAAGGAAATGCTGCGGATTACGCGGCTTTTTTATTTTCCAATGCCTTGGCATCGGTGGTGCCGATGCTAATGGTTCGAGGTTTGGCTGATTCCGGAACCTCGCGCACCAGCTCCACATGCAAAAGGCCGTTCACGAGGCTGGCGCCCACCACGCGGATATGGTCCGCGAGTTGGAAACGGCGCTCGAAGGCCCGATTGGCGATGCCGCGATGCAGATATTTCGGCTGGTCCGCCTTTTCGTCGCGGGCGATCTTGCCGGAGACGGTAAGGGTATCTTCCTTCACTTCAATATTGAGATCGTCTTCCCCAAAGCCAGCCACGGCCATGGAGATGCGATAGCTGTTTTCGTCCAGCGACTCAATATTGTAGGGCGGATAGGCTGACCCGGCCTGATCCAACGACATGGCGCTGTCCATCAGACGTTCGAGCCGATCAAAGCCAACAGTGGAGCGAAACAGGGGAGAGAAGTCTAACGTACGCATGGAATGTCCTCCATTTGAAGCAACATGCTATGAATGATGGGTCGCCGTCATGGCCGACCGCTTACCTGTCGGTGATCCGTTCGGGCCCTTGTTTACAGGCGCCCTTTGATCACACAGTTCAGATGTAGTTTTGGCGTTTTGCCGCGCAAGCCCTGGTGCGAATATTTTTTTAGGCCGCCGCCGCCCGAATTGCGGCAATGTTTTTCCGATAATTTTCCTCGCCCGCCCCTTTGAAAACCGCCGACCCAGCGACCAAGACAGAGGCCCCCGCCCCAGTAACCAGACCCGCCGTTTCGGTGTTCACACCGCCATCCACCTCCAACTCGATGGGCCGATCCCCAATCATCTCCTTGATGCTGCGAATTTTTGCGAGTTGGCTCTCCAGGAAGGACTGCCCCCCGAATCCAGGATTGACCGACATCACCAGAATCAGGTCGACCTTATCCAAAACATAGGCGAGGACCGATTCCGGCGTATGGGGGTTCAGCGAAACCCCAGCTTTCTTCCCAAGCCCTTTGATCACCTGCAAACTACGGTCTAGATGTTTGTCGGCTTCTGCATGGACGGTGATGATATCCGCCCCGGCGGCGGCATATTCCGCCAAATAGGGCTGCGCCGGATCGATCATCAAATGCACATCGAACGGCAGATCCGTCCAAGAGCGGATTGCGCGAATCACCGGCGGACCAAAGGTCAGATTCGGCACGAAATGGCCATCCATCACATCCACGTGGATATAGTCGGCACCGGCCGCGGTGACCGCTTTCACCTCTGCACCCAAGGTGGCGAAATCCGCGGAGAGAATACTCGGTGCGATCTTAACCATTTTCAATACCTTCCCATTGTCCTGCGGTCTTTGCTCGCGCGCCGCTGTTATACCAATACCGGTCTTGCGCAAGCAAAGGATTCCAATAGCCGTTACGCACCGTGCGATTTGGAATCAGGTTGTGAAATGCGCTAAAATAAAGTCCTTATTTCGAGTGCAGAAAATCCCAAAGACCTAAGGGGAGTCACCCAATGAAAGTAGCGAAAATGGTGCGACAATGGACGGTGGGCGCGGCTGTTCTTGGCGTCGGTGTCTTAATTTCCAGCGGCGCGGTGGCGAAAGACACGAGCTTTTCAGAAGACGTCGCCCCCTTGTTGAAGCAGTATTGCGCGGAATGTCACACGCCGCCCGACGGGGTTGGATACAAGGCCAGCGGCCTGGACGTGACCAGCCATACGGCGGTGATGGCCGGGACCAGCCACGGCTCCATTATCACGCCGGGGGATGCTTCCTTGAGCAACCTGATGTTGCTGATCGAGGGCCAAGCGGACCCAAGCATTAAAATGCCGCACAACAAGGGCTTTTTGCCCAAGAAAGAACGCAATGTGATTCGGCGTTGGATCAACGAAGGCGCGCTCGACAATTAACCTCAAGGTTCCCGCTCATCCCACATTAAAAAGGCGGCGGATATGCTCCGCCGCCCCGTTTAAACTTGCCTAAGCACCGTTTAGCTGTCTGAGGATTTGGCCTCTGAAATTGCAGTGATCTTGGCGTCGCCCGGCAGCCGGTCGATTTCGCTGATCACTTCCGCATAGCGAATGCGTTTGCAATGGCCTTCCAAGAAGGCACCTTCATCTATTGAGAGCGTTTCGTGGTGGATATCCCCCACCATCTTCCCGGAAGTGGCAAGGTTCACCGACCGCGCCTTGATCTGACCGGTCACTTGGCCATGCACTTCCACGCTATCCGCTGTGATTTGGCCGGTGATATGGGCCTGATCGCCGACGAGCAGTTTTTCTGCCCGCACATCGCCATCAATCACGCCATCCACCTGCAGTTCCCCATCGCTGACGATATCACCGGTAATCCGCGCAGAGGGGCTGATCACCGAGGGAATGGCCGGCCCTTTCGGACGGGTGATCGGCTTGCCTTCTTCTTCAATACGCGGGGGATTACCCTTGGAAAACATAGCGCCCTGCCTTGATAAATTTATAGGGATCGACGGGCTTGCCATCGATTTTCAACTCATAATGCAGATGCGGACCCGTCGTGCGGCCCGTGGTGCCAATGGTACCGATCTTATCGCCGGTCTTCACAACCTTGCCCACTTTAACATCAATAGAATTCATATGACCATAGCGGGTGACGATGCCACCGGCATGGCTGATTTCCACAAAGTTTCCGTAGCCGCCCTTGGTACCCGAATAAATCACCTTGCCCGGGCCCGGGGCGTAAATCGGCGTGCCCTTGTCGGCCCGTAGGTCGACCCCGAAATGCATGGCCCACCGCTTATTTTTGGGGTCACGGCGTTTGCCGAAACTGCTGGACAACCGGTAATTTTCCACGGGGCTATGCAACGGCAGGAGCTTGACCATCTTGCGCAGGTCTTCCCACCGCTCGGTTTGCTGATCCAGGGTCTGAAGCGCTTCGCGGATCGGATACTCGTCGCCATCGACAGTGGGTTCCAAGGCGACAAACGGACCACCTTGCGAAGAGCCATCATCTTGCTTATCGAGCCAGGCATCCAAGTCCAGCCCCGTGGAGGCCAACACGGTTTCCAGGGTCTTGACCCGGTTTTCCGCCAAATCGTTCATCCGGTCCACCAGGGCCAATTCGGTTTCCTGGAACGTTGCCATGGCCGTTTCCAGGCGCTTTACCTTCTCGCGCAGGGCGGCATTCTTTTCCAGCGCCTCATCGCGCTGACGCTCAATGGCCTTCAGCACGCCTTCACTCCGCTGCAAATCGAAGTTCAGGTTCTCGTTCGACCCCGTTAGGGAGGCATGACGCTTGCGCAAACGGGCTAACTCATTGGCCAACTTGCCTTGCTTCATTAAAACTGCCTGGCGTTCCTGGTCCACCAGCGACAGCTTGGAGGCCGCCTCCCCCAGGTCTTCCTTGAGGGTCGCGTTCTCCCCCATCAGGGTCTTGGTCACATCATTGTGAGCTTCCAACTCTTTCGCGAGAGCCGTAAACTGGTCACGGTAGACCATCACTTCCTTCAGCAACTGGGCGGAGTCTTTCTCCATCTCTTCCAGCGCCTGTTCCTTGCCGGCAATTTCGGTGCTGTGGTTGAGGTTCATATAGGTGGAAACCCCGGTGTAACCCAGGAAGGCAACACAGGCGACGGCGACGGAAAACTGCGGCCAAGTTCCGATATTCAGGTGGCGCAGCTTGCCCCCGGTCCGAATCATCAACTGACGATCCGGAAAAGCCCGCTTGATCGCGGTTAGAATCTTTTGACCCGTTGTCTGGTTACGTTCCCTGCGCAACGCCATGCACAACCCTTTCACTTTTCCTGCGGTCGACACACCCGACCAGCCAAACCAATGGCGGCTCCGCGACCGGAGCGTGCTGCCCAAAGCAAAAAAAATGGAAAGTTCGCTTGCGACTTCCCCAACGTCCGTTTTTATTTCTTGGCGGACCCAAAAAACGGTCCTCTCTCCACTGGGGCGACAAACTAAACGATTAATATCGTTTTTTGCAAGCGCGGAATGGTAACTAGACGTATTGATTATACCTAAGTCGCATTGAAAAAAACTGTAGCGAGCCGCCTCGCAACACCGATAGGAACACCCCAATAATGGCAGAAAACCGCCCTTCTCTCAGCTCCCCGCCAATTCTACTCGCCACTTGGTTCGGCGCCGGATATGCGCCGAAAGCCCCGGGAACCTGGGGCTCGCTCCTGGCCGTACCCTTTGCCTATGGGATATATCGCGCGGGCGGGCCTGTGCTGTTGTTGGCCTGCGCGGCGCTCGTCCTGGCCATTGGGGTTTGGGCCACCCGTATCTATATGGACCGCACCGGCACCCACGATCCCGGACCGGTAGTGATCGACGAGGTGGTGGGGCAATGGATCGCCCTGGCCGCCGTGCCCCCAGATTGGGTTTACTGGGGAATGGCTTTTGGCTTGTTCCGCTTTTTCGATATCGTCAAACCCTGGCCCGTGGATGTGCTGGACTCCCGGGTGCCCGGTGCCTGGGGTGTAATGCTGGACGATGTGATGGCGGGCATCTATGCCGCCCTTGTGGTTTCCGCGATTTCCCAATTTGTTTAAGGAGTTATTTTTGTTTTCCAATGATTTAACAGATATTGCCACAAGATTACTCGAAGATCTGAGGGCCCGCGACCTGCGCCTCGTCACGGCGGAATCCTGCACCGGGGGGTTGATCGCCGGGTGCCTGACAGCGGTTCCCGGATCGTCGGATGTGGTGGACCGGGGGTTCGTAACCTATTCCAATGCGGCGAAGCAGCAGATGCTGGGGGTGCCCGAGGCCTTGTTGATCGCCCATGGCGCCGTCAGCGCGCCTGTGGCACTGGCCATGGCCCAAGGGGCTTTGGCACGGTCTGAGGCGGATCTGGCGGTCTCCGTTACCGGCATTGCCGGGCCCGGCGGCGGCACGGCGACAAAACCGGTGGGTTTGGTGCACTTGGCGGCAGTGTCCGGATCTGGGGCTGAACGGTCGGAAAGGGTGATTTTCGACGGCGACAGGGATGCCGTGCGTCAAGGCGCGGTGGTCAAGGCCCTTGAGCTATTACGCGCTGTGGCGGAGGGGTGACTTCGCCTGCGGGTGCCGACCGTAGACCTGACGGGCGCGCCGCTCGAAAGATCGGGTCATCACCTTCACCGCATCGGTGAAAACTAATTTGATAGCCCGCTGTAAAAGCCCGGACCGGAACTCGAAATCAATCTGGAATTCAACCTGACACCCCCGGTCATGGGGATGAAATTTCCACTGACTCGTCAGATACTTAAACGGCCCATCTTTATACACCACATCAATTTGACCGGGCCGGTGTAGCTCCGTAAAGGTCAGGAAGCTTTCGGTGAAAATCTTGTAGCCGATCACCATTGTCGATTGAATGGTGGTTTCCGTTCGTTCGCGCACGCGGAGGTCTTGGCACCAGGGCAGGAACTCTGGATACCGTTCCACCGTCGCCACCAAATCGAACATCTGGTCCGGGGTGTAACGCATCACACGGGTATCTGTATGCTTGGGCATCTCACCATTCTACACGGCGGCGGGCGTGGCACCAGAAACGCCCATGGATGAACAACAGGAATGAGCTTATTCGGCGGCCTGACGCAACCGGGCTTCCCGTAAAATCTCAAAATCCTTGTCCGCATGATGGGAGGACCGGGTCAGGGGCGAAGACGCCACATGCAAGAACCCTTTTGACAGGGCGATGGATTTCATTTCGTCAAACTCGTCTGGCGTGACAAACCGGTCGATGGCCGCATGCTTCGGCGTCGGCTGCAAATATTGACCGAGGGTCAGAAAATCCACCCCGGCGACGCGCAGATCGTCCATCACCTGCAGCACTTCTGATTTGGTTTCCCCCAACCCCACCATCAGGCCGGATTTGGTAAAGCCCGTGGGATCGAGCTGTTTTGCCTGATCCAGCAGACGCAAGGACTGATAATAGCGGGCCCCCGGGCGAATGGTGGGATACAGCCGCGGCACGGTCTCCAGATTATGGTTGAACACATCGGGCCGCGCTTTCATCACGATATCGATGCCGCCGGGCTTGTCCCGGAAATCCGGGGTCAGGACCTCGATGGTCGCGTCCGGTGACTTTTCCCGGATCAGTGAAATGCAGGCGGCGAACTGTCCGGCCCCGCCATCCTTCAGGTCATCCCGGTCCACCGAGGTGATCACCACATGGCGAAAGCCCATCTCGGCCACGGTCTTCGCCACATTAGCAGGCTCATCGGGATCGACAGCGCCGGGCTTGCCCGTCGCCACATTGCAAAACGCACAGCCCCGGGTACAGATATCGCCCAAGATCATGTAGGTGGCATGTTTGCGGGTCCAGCATTCACCGATATTCGGGCAGGCGGCTTCCTCGCACACCGTATGCAAATGGTGATCCCGCATCAGCTTGCGGGTTTCCATATAGCCCTTGGACATGGGCGCCTTGACGCGCAGCCAATCGGGCTTACCACGGCGAACGGGGTTATCCGGTTTATGGGCCTTTTCCGGATGGCGGATGCGCTTGGTCTGTTCCATCATCTAGAAATGACCTGCGGCGCCGCAAGCGTCAAGGCCGCTATGCGCCTTCAGAGCCCCAAAACCGCTGTTTTTCGCCTAGCGGCTCTCCGCCAGCACCCGGTCTTCTGCCTGGGCATATCCCAGCATGACCCCGGCCCGTTCTTCCAAGAGATCCAAATCCAGGCTTTCCGGGCGCAACCGAGAGACCCGGTTTTCCAGGATGCGTTTTTGCTGCGATAGATCATCATTCACCCGTTCCGCCTCGGCCAATTGCCGCTTCAGGCTCAGATAGGTGCGCAAACCCCGCTCCCCCTCCACCGCATGGTAGACGAAATAGCCCGCAACGCAGACCGCCAGCATCGGGGCGATCATCACTTTCAGTCTTTTAGGCAGGGAAAACCGCATGGGGGCCGATCGTACAGGGGTGATACAGATGGTTGTCCGGAGCATGACCTAGTTGGTGTAAAAAATTCGTTAGGCCGGGCCCCGGTAAATCCCTTGTGCCAAAGTTAAGTAAAATCTAATATGCCTATTGGGGAGACCAAAAAAATTAACGTCCAAATCGGGAGGCGGGTCGATGGCTGACCATCAAGTGGAAACCTCGGCGAAGGTATCGGACGAAGTCCGCAAGACGACCTGCTACATGTGCGCCTGTCGTTGCGGCATAAACGTGCATCTGCGCGATGGCAAGGTGCGTTACATCGAGGGCAACCGGGATCACCCGGTAAACAAAGGCGTTCTTTGCGCCAAGGGCTCCGCCGGGATCATGCAGCATTATGCGCCATCGCGCTTGCGCAACCCTCTGGTTCGGGTCGGCGAACGGGGCGAAGGCAAGTTCGAGGAAGTAAGCTGGGAAGAGGCGCTGGAAAAGGCGGTGGCCTGGCTCGCCTCGGCCCGCGCCCGCGACCCCAAGCAACTCGCCTTTTTCACCGGGCGGGACCAAAGCCAATCCCTTACCAGTTGGTGGGCGCAGCAGTTCGGCACCCCCAATTACGCCGCCCATGGCGGGTTCTGCTCGGTCAATATGGCAGCGGGCGGCATCTATACCATGGGCGGGGCATTCTGGGAATTCGGCCAGCCCGATTGGGAACGCACCAAGTTTTTCATGATTTTCGGCGTGGCCGAGGACCATGATTCCAACCCCATCAAGACGGGGCTGGCTCGCTTGAAAGAGCGGGGCGTGCCCATCGTCGGCGTCAACCCGGTGCGCACCGGCTATAACGCCATCGCCGATGAATGGGTGCCCATCACCCCGGGCACCGACGGCTTGTTCGTGATGTCCCTGATCCATGAGCTACTGAAAGCAGGCACGGTCGATCTCGACTACCTGCTGCGCTACACCAATGCGGGATGGCTGGTGATCGAAGACCCGGGCGCGCCCGATCATGGCCTGTTCGCCCGAGATGCCGCCGGGCACCCCCTCGCGGCCCATCGCGATACGGGCAGTCTTGCCCCCGCCGCGGACATTCGCCTGAAAGCGGCGCTCAAGGGCCGCGTCACCCTGCCCGATGGCCGCAGCGCCCGCCCCGTGTTCGAAATCCTGGCCGAGACCTATTTGGCAGAGACCTACACCCCCGAGGCGACGGCGGAGAAAACCGGCGTGCCCGCCGCACAGACCCAGCAATTGGCCCAAGACCTAGCCCGCATCGCCTTCGAAGAAGAGATCGTCCTCGACCAGCCCTGGACCGATATGACCGGCGAACGGCATGAAACCATGATCGGGCGCCCGGTCAGCTTCCATGCCATGCGGGGCATTTCCGCCCATTCCAATGGGTTCCAGACCTGCCGCGCGCTGCATCTTTTGCAAATTCTGCTGGGCAGCATCGAATGCCCAGGTGGCTACCGGTTCAAACCGCCCTACCCCAAGCCCGTGGCGGCCCACCCCCACCCCAACGCGGAATTTCAGCCCAACCAGCCCTTGGCCGGGCCGCATCTGGGGTATCCGCGCGGACCGGAAGACCTGTTGATCGATGACGAAGGCCATCCCTTGCGCATCGACAAGGCGTTTTCCTGGAGCGCGCCTCTGGCCGTGCATGGCCTGATGCATATGGTGATTTCGAACGCCTATCACGGCGATCCCTACCCCATCGACGTGCTGTTCATGTACATGGCCAATATGTCCTGGAATTCCTCCATGAACAGCCGGGGTGTGATGGAGATGCTGACCGCCAAGAAAGAGGATGGCAGCTATGTCATCCCCAAGATCATCTATTCCGACGCCTATTCGTCGGAAATGGTGGCCTATGCGGATCTGATCTTGCCCGATACCACCTATTTGGAGCGCCACGATTGCATCTCCATGCTGGATCGGCCCATCTGCGAGCCCGATGCCGCCGCCGACAGCATCCGCTGGCCGGTGGTGGAGCCAGACCGCAATGTACGCGGCTTCCAATCGGTTCTATTGGATATCGGCGCCCGGCTGGGCCTGCCGGGCATGGTGGATGGCGCGGGCAATCCGTTGTTCCGGGATTATGCGGATTACATCGTGCGCCACGAACGTAAGCCGGGGATCGGCCCCCTCGCCGGGTTCCGGGGCGCCCGGGGCGATCAGGCGGGCCGGGGCGAGGCCAACCCCAACCAACTGAGCCGTTATATCGAGAATGGGGGCTTCTTCGCCCAGCATATCC